>NZ_LWER01000098.1:0-70908 GCF_001634775.1 Sulfitobacter sp. HI0027 | reverse complement strand
GGCCATCGCCAGCACGTCTTCGGCAGAGGGGGCAAGCCGCCCATCCAGCAGCGCACGGGCGCGGACAAGGTCAAGGATCAGCTCCACCACGCTGTCGCCCACGGGCATCCGGCGCAGCAGATTTTGTGCGGCCAGCAGGTCTTCGGTTGCGAAGACAGGACGCACCGCGCCATCTTCGACGCCGGTGGTGGCGATCAGAATGTCCCGCTCCGTCGCGCGGTCAGGGTAGGCCACGTCGATCTGTACGAGGAACCGGTCAAGCTGCGCTTCGGGCAGAGGATAAGTGCCTTCTTGTTCGATCGGGTTTTGCGTGGCGAGCACGTGGAAGGGCTGGCCGAGGGCGCGGTCTTGGCCCGCGACAGTGACGGTTTTTTCCTGCATCGCCTGCAAAAGCGCAGACTGCGTGCGCGGGCTGGCGCGGTTGATCTCATCCGCCATCAGAAGCTGGCAAAAGATCGGCCCTTCGATAAAGCGAAAGGCCCGGCTGCCGTCGGGCGCGGTATCAAGCACTTCGGAGCCCAGAATATCGGCGGGCATCAGATCGGGGGTGAATTGCACGCGGTTGCCGTGCAGGCCCATGACGGTGCTCAAGGTCTCGACCAGTCGTGTCTTGCCCAAGCCTGGCAGACCAATCAGCAGCCCGTGCCCGCCGCAAAGCAGCGCGGTGAGCGCGAGGTCGACAACCTGTTCTTGCCCGACGAACCGCCCGGTGATCGACTGCTTGGCCTCGCCCAGTTTTTCGGTCAGCGCTTCGATTTGCGCGATCAGATCATCCGCTTCGGCCATGACATTTCTTTCCCCGGAGTTATATCTTTCAGGTGTAAGTGTATCGCGACCAAAGGGAATGGCAAAACCAATGAGCGGACAAAATACCGTGACACCCACCGCAGACGGCTTGATCGAAGCTGCCAAGGCCGCAAAAACGCGCGGAACCCCGCCGCTTGAGAAGTGGAACCCGGAATTCTGCGGCGATCTGGATATGCAAATCAAACGCGACGGGACGTGGTTTTACCAAGGCACGCCGATCGGGCGGATTGAATTGGTCAAATTGTTCGCTTCGATTCTCTGGCGCGAGGGGGATGACTATTTCCTCAAATCGCCGGTTGAGAAAGTCGGCATCACGGTCGAAGATGCGCCCTTTGTCGCCGTGGATTTCGAGGCCGAAGGCGCGGGCGAGGCGCAGCAGTTGCGGTTTCTCACCAACCTAGGCGATGTGGCCGAGGCGGGGCCGGAACATCCGATCCGCGTGGTCCGCGATGAGGAGACGGGCGAGCCGTCGCCCTATGTGCTGGTACGTCGAAACCTTGAGGCGCTGATCGACCGCAAGAGCTTTTACCGCCTGGTCGATCTTGGCCAACACCGCGATGGCTGGTTTGGTGTCTGGTCGGGTGGGGAATTCTTTGGCATCATCCCGTCGGAAGACCTGCCGTAAATTCACCGAAAGACCCGAATGCCGATCACCCCCGCCGCCAACCTATCGCTGCTTTGGTCCGAACTGCCCTATCTGGACCGGTTCGACGCGGCGGCAGAGGCGGGGTTCGGCGCGGTCGAGGTGTTGTTTCCCTATGATATGCCCGCGAAAGAGACGCAGCGCGCCTTGCTGCGCAACGGGTTAACCCTTGCCCTGATCAATGCCCCACCGCCGAATTATACCGGCGGCCAGCCCGGTTTCGCAGCCATTCCGGGCGGGGAGGCGCGCTTTGCCCATGATATGCGCCGGGTCTGGCGCTATGTCGACGCGCTGCGGCCCAAGATGGTTCATGTCATGGCCGGGGAGGCCGAAGGGCCAGCGGCGGCAAAGGCTTTCGTGGCGAACCTGCGCCATGCCGCGGCAGAGGCACCGCCGGGGGTCACCCTGACGATCGAACCGCTCTGCCCGCAGGCCAGACCGGGGTATTTCTTGAACGATTACGCTCAGGCGGCGGATCTTCTCGCGGCAGTGAATGCGCCGAATGTGGGGCTGCAGTTCGACAGTTTTCACGCGCAGATGATCCACGGCGATGCTGTCGCGGTTTTCGAGGAATATCGCCCCCTGATCCGCCATGTGCAGCTAGGCGACGCGCCGGGGCGTGGGGCGCCGGGCAGCGGTGATGTCGATTTCGACGGGCTCTTTGCCGTGCTGCGGGCGGGCTATGACGGTTTTGTCAGCGGGGAGTATGCGCCGGGCGTGGCGACGGAGCAGACGCTCGGATGGGTGGCCGCCTTAGGGGAATGACACCGGCGCATCGCCGGGCTGCCACTGGGGGTATTTGCTCATCACGCTATCGAACCGGGGCGCGGTGAGGAACCGGTCGAGCCAACCGCGCAGGGCGCGCCAGTCCTGCGCGTCGAACCAAGCGCGGTCGATAAAGGCGAATTGCCGCACGAAGGGCAGGATCGCGTAATCGGCCAGCGTCGGGCGGTCGAAAATCCAATCGTCCAATTGCGCGTCTAGGTCTTGGAGAAAGGCGGCAGCCTTGGCGCGTTGTTCTTCGGGGTCCACATCGGGATAGCGGGTGGCGTATTTGGTGCGGTCCAGCGCGTCTTTGAACGGGCCATCGGCGCGGGCGATCCAATCGTGCCCCTCGGGCGGCATGTCGAGCCAGCCTTCGGGATCGTTCTGGGCCAGCGCCCATTTCATGATGTCGAGGCTTTCGTCGATGGGGCCGGTTTCGGTGACGAGGCAAGGGACGGTGGCGGTGGGGGATGCCGAGAGGAATGCTTGCGGTTTGTCCCGCAGGACGACTTCGCGCAGGTGGACGGGCGTTTGCGCGGCGGCGATGGCGAGACGGGCGCGCATGGCATAGGGGCAGCGGCGGAAGGAGTAGAGGATTGGGGTCATGGCAGTGTATCTAGGGGCAGCGCGACAATAGTGCAAAGGGGCAGCGCCTGCCTGCGGGTCGGCGATCGGGCAGAAGTTTCTACCGCTTTATGGCTCAGTCTGGATGTGCGCCCGAGAGGTTTTACCCAGCCTCACCAAATCGCCTACCCGAGGGGCGGGCAGGCGATGGCCCGGCGCCTGCGGCTTGATTCCGGGCCGGTGCTTCATTTCACCCTACTGAAACGGTGTCGGCGGAAGTCCCTTACCGGCAAAGCGCGCCACATCATCCACCCGCTTCGATCGTGCCGTCGTGGTCCGCGCCGCGTCGATCCATGCCAGCGCATCGGCGCGCAACTCATCGCTGTAGCCGTCCCAGCCCGCCTGTGCGCCGGTCTCTTCCAGCGCTTGGGCGAGGTCTTCGGGGAGGTCTGTATGATCCATCAATGCGCCTCCGCCCAATTGGCACCGACGCCGGCATCGACGATCAGCTTTACATCAAGCTTCACCACCGGATCATTGGCGTTCTCCATCACCTCGCGCGCGGCGGCGATCAGCGCGTCTTCGGCCCCTTTTTCCACTTCGAACAGCAGTTCATCGTGCACCTGCAACAGCATCGTCGCGGGCAGGTCGGCGATGGCTTCGGGCATCCGAACCATAGCGCGGCGGATCACGTCGGCGGCGGTGCCTTGGATCGGCGCGTTGATCGCGGCGCGGGCGGCAAAACCTGCCTGCGGCCCCTTGGCGCCGATGTTGGGCGTGTTGATCTTGCGGCCAAAAAGCGTCTGCACATAGCCGTGCTCTTTGGCGAAGGCCTTGGTGTCGTCCATGTAGGTACGGATGCCGGGGAAACGCTCGAAGTAACGGTCGATAAAGCCCTGCGCCTCGGCCCGTGGAATGCGCAGGTTGCGCGCGAGGCCGAACCCGGAGATGCCGTAGATCACCCCGAAGTTGATCGCCTTGGCGTTGCGGCGAATTTCCGGGGTCATCTGATCCATCGGCACGTCAAACATCTCGGACGCGGTCATGGCGTGGATGTCATCGCCGCGGGCGAAGGCTTCCTTCAGCGCGTCGATCTGCGCGATATGCGCCAGAATGCGCAACTCGATCTGGCTGTAATCCAGCGCCACCAGCACCTTGCCCTCGGGCGCGACGAAAGCCTCACGAATGCGGCGGCCTTCTTCGGAGCGGATCGGGATGTTTTGCAGGTTCGGATCGGTCGAGGCCAAACGCCCCGTCGCCGCCCCGGCGATAGAATAGCAGGTGTGCACCCGCCCCGTATCGGCGTTCACATGGTCTTGCAGCGCGTCGGTATAGGTCGACTTCAGCTTGGACAGTTGCCGCCAGTCCAGCACCCGACGGGCGAGGTCATGTTCGGTGGCCAGATCCTCCAGCACATCCGCGCCGGTGGAGTATTTGCCGGTCTTGCCCTTCTTGCCGCCCTCAAGGCCCATTTTGCCAAACAAGATTTCGCCAAGCTGCGCGGGGGAGCCGACGTTGAACGTCTCTCCGGCCAGCTCGTGAATATCAGCCTCAAGCCCCGCCATTTTCTGGGCGAAAGCATTGGACATCCGGCTGAGCGTGTCGCGGTCGACGAGTATCCCCGAACGCTCCATCTGGGCCAACACGGGCACCAGCGGGCGCTCAAGCGTTTCGTAGACTTTGGTCACTTCGGCGCGGTGCAACTGCGGCTTGAAGAGTTTCCACAGGCGCAGGGTGACATCGGCATCCTCGGCGGCATAGGGCACCGCGTCTTCCATTGCCACCTTGTCAAAGGTCACGGCAGATTTGCCGCTGCCCAATAGCGGTTTGATCGGCAGGGGCGTGTGGCCGAGGTAGCGTTCGGAAAGCGTGTCCATCCCATGACCGTGCAGGCCTGCGTGCATCGCGTAGGACATCAGCATCGTGTCGTCGATGGGTGCTACGATGATGCCGAGTTGGGCAAAGATCTTGCCGTCGTATTTCATATTCTGCCCGATTTTCAGGATCGCAGGATCCTCCAGCATCGGGGTCAGCAGTTGCAGCGCTTCCTCAATCGGCATCTGGCCGGGGGCGAGATCGTCCGAGCCAAAGAGGTCATCGCTGCGGCTGGCCTTGTGGGTCAGCGGAATATAGCAGGCCTGCCCGGCCTCAACCGACAGCGACACGCCGACCAGTTCGGCGGTCAACTCATCAAGGCCGGTGGTTTCGGTATCGACCGCGACATAGCCGACCTCATAAATCCGGTCGAGCCAGACGCGCAGCGCCTCGGCGTCGCTGACCTGCTCATACTTGCTGTGGTCGAAGGGCACATCCGCGACCTGCGGTGCGTCGGCCACGGCAGGCGCTGGCGCGTCGGGGATGGCGGGGGCTTCGCGGCCCAGCACCTCGGCCACGCGCTTCGACAGGGTGCGGAACTCCATCTCAGACAGGAAGCCGAGCAGGGTGTCGGCATCGGGGTCGCGCACCTCGAGATCGTCGATGGTGAAGTCGATCGGCGTATTCTCATCCAGCAACACAAGGCTGCGGCTCAGGCGGATTTGCTCGGCGTGGTCGATCAGGGTCTGGCGGCGTTTGGGCTGTTTGATCTCTTCGGCGCGCTCCAAAAGCGCATCGAGATCGCCAAACTCATTGATCAGCAGGGCCGCCGTCTTGATCCCGATGCCGGGCGCGCCGGGTACGTTATCGACCGAATCGCCCGCCAGGGCCTGCACGTCCACGACGCGGTCAGGGTAGACGCCGAACTTTTCAAACACCCCATCGCGGTCGATGGTCTTGTTCTTCATTGCGTCCAGCATCTCGACCCCGTCGCCGACAAGCTGCATCAGATCCTTGTCGGAACTGATGATGGTGCAGCGCCCGCCAGCGGCGCGGGCTTGGACGGCCAGTGTGGCGATGATGTCATCCGCCTCATAGCCCTCAAGCTCTTTGCAGGCGATGTTGAACGCTTCGGTCGCGGTGCGGGTCAGCGGGATCTGCGGGCGCAGGTCTTCGGGCATGGCCTCGCGGTTGGCCTTGTACTGGTCGTACATGTCATTGCGGAAAGTGTGGCTGCCCTTGTCGAAGATCACGGCGACATGCGTCGGCGCGTTGGGGCCGGTGTTGCCTTCAACATAGCGGTGCAGCATGTTGCAGAAGCCCGCTACGGCGCCGATGGGCATGCCGTCGGATTTGCGCGTCAGCGGTGGCAGGGCGTGATAGGCGCGAAAGATGAAGGCCGAGCCGTCGATCAGATGCAGGTGGTGGCCTTTGCCGAATGTCATAGGAATGCTCCGCTGGGTTGGCGACCCTTTTGCCACGAAGCATGGCCCACGGCCAGACGCCAATGCGCCGCGCGGGCAGGTTCGTGCCGTCGGTTCAGAAGTTCAGATGGGGGCCGGAAAGGCTCAGACTTTGCCTTCGAAATCCGTATGGACGAATTTGCAATCGCAGTAGCCGCATTCGACCCAACCGCGGTCTTGTGGGATTTGCAGCCAGACGCGCGGGTGGCCAAGCGCGCCTTCGCTGCCGTCGCAGGCCACGCGCCAAGTGTTCACGATGCGGGTTTCGGGCGCTTGCAGGGTCATGGAGTTGGTCCTCGGCTCAGGCGAAAGTTGCCACTCGTTATGACCAAAGCAGGCGCGCGGGGCAAGGGCTCTGCGCGGGAATGGGAGGCTTGTGCACAAAGTGGTTCAAGTGCCAGCCCACAAGGGGTAAAAGACGCTAACCAGTGACCTAGCCGGAGCAAGCAGTCTGATGAGCGCCCCCAAACCTGTCGTATTGTGCATCCTTGACGGTTGGGGCCTCAGCGAGGTGCCCGAGGGCAACGCCCCTCTGCTGGCCAAGACGCCGAATTTCGACCGGATGATGCAAGCGGGACCAAAGGCGCAGCTGATCACCCATGGCCCCGACGTTGGCCTGCCGCGCGGGCAGATGGGCAATTCCGAGGTTGGTCACACCAATATCGGCGCGGGTCGGGTGGTGGCGATGGATCTGGGGCAGATTGATCTGGCGATCGAAGAAGGCAGCTTTGCCGAGAATGCGCGGCTGCGGGGTTTTATCGCCAAACTCAAGGAAACCGGCGGCACGGCGCATCTGATGGGCGTCGTCTCGGACGGGGGGGTGCATGGGCATCTCAGCCATATGATCGCCGCCGCCCGCGCGTTGGATGCGGCGGGACTGCCGGTGGTGATCCATGCGGTGACCGATGGGCGCGACGTGGCACCGTCTTCAGCGCTTGGCTATTTCGAGACGTTGCAGGCGGCGCTGCCCGAAGGCGTCAGGATCGTCACCGTGACCGGGCGCTATTTCGCGATGGACCGCGACACTCGTTGGGACCGGGTGGGCAAGGCTTCGGCGGCAATTCTGCGCGGCGAAGGGCAGGCATTTCCCGACGCCCGCGCAGCGGTGCAGGCCGCCTACGGGCGGGGCGAGACGGATGAGTTCTTTGCCGCCAGTGTGATCGACGGCTATGCGGGGCCGGCGACGGGCGACGGGCTCTTCTGCCTTAACTTCCGCGCCGACCGCGCGCGCGAGATCATGGCGGCCTTGGGCGATCCGGGGTTCGACGCCTATGACACCGGCCCGCGCCCCGATTGGGCGGCGCTGATGGGCATGGCGGAATATTCCAAAGACCACGCCGCCTATATGACCACGATGTATCCCAAGCCGGACATCAAAAACACGCTGGGGGATTGGGTGGCGCAACAGGGGCTGCGGCAGTTCCGTTTGGCCGAAACCGAGAAATATCCGCATGTGACCTTTTTCCTCAATGGTGGCGTCGAAACTCCGGCCACGGGGGAGGACCGCAACATGCCCAAGTCGCCCAATGTCGCGACCTATGACATGCAGCCTGAGATGTCCTGCGCCGAGGTGACGGATCAGTTCGTGCAGGCGATCGAGGCAGGCTATGACCTGATCGTGGTGAACTACGCCAACCCTGACATGGTCGGCCATACCGGCGATCTGGCGGCGGCCATCGCAGCATGTGAGGCAGTGGATGCAGGGCTGGGGCGCGTGCTGTCAGCGCTTGAAGCCGCAGGCGGCGCAATGATCGTCACGGCGGATCACGGCAATTGCGAAGTGATGATCGACCCTGAGACCGGCGGCGCGCATACGGCGCATACGCTCAACCCCGTGCCAGCGGTGGCGGTGGGCGCACCCCAAGGGGCCGCCTTGCGTGACGGGCGGCTGGCCGATCTGGCACCAACGATATTGCAACTGATGGGCCTGCCGCAGCCTAAAGAAATGACCGGGAAAAGCCTGCTAACATGAAGCATTTCGCCGCGGCTGTTGTTTTTGCCTGCCTGCCCCTGATGGCACAGGCGCAGGCCGATGAGGCCGCCGCGGAGGCACGCGCGGCCGCGACCGCGTTGGAGGCGGCAGGGGCGCGGCTTGACCAAGCCGACGGCGCGCGTGACCGGGTGCAGGCGCTGACCGAAACGATTCAGGCGTTTGAGGCAGGGCTTGCCGCGATGCGAGCAGGGCTGCGTCAGGCGGCGATCAACGAGGCGCAGCTCAGCCGCAAGCTACAGGCGCGCGAGGGCGAGGTGGCGCAGTTCTTGGGCGTATTGCAAAGCATCGGTGGTGATCCCTCGCCCGTGGTGCTGTTGCACCCCGATGGCCCGATGGGCACTGCGCGTGCCGGGATGTTGCTGGCGGAATTGACGCCCGCGCTCAACGCCCGCGCCGATGCGCTGCGCCAAGACTACGAAGACATCAAAACCCTGCGTGCCTTGCAGACCGATGCGGCACAGCGGTTGCAAGAGGGGCTGACCGAAGTGCAGCGCGCCCGCACTGCGCTCAATCAGGCGATGGCCAACCGTACCGATCTGCCGACGCGCTTTACCGAAGACCCGGTGCGCACCGCGATCCTGATTGCCTCGACCGAGACATTGGATGGCTTTGCCAGTGGCCTGTCCGAAATCACCACCGGCGCGGAAGAACCCGCCCCGGTGAACCTTGACGGTCAGGTGGGCGAGCTGCCCTTGCCCGCCCAAGGCTTGGTGCTGCGCAAGGCGGGAGAGACGGATTCGGCTGGGGTCACACGGCCCGGCATGATCCTTGCCACCCGCCCCCGCGCCATCGTCACCAGCCCCGCGGCGTCGACGATCCGGTACGTCGGTCCGTTGCTGGATTTGGGCAATGTCGTGATCCTTGAGCCGCAGGTCGATACGCTGTTTGTGCTGGCGGGGCTGGATATCGTTTACGGCCAAGCCGGGCAGGTGATTGCCGGTGGCACGCCCATCGGGTTGATGGGCGGGCCGGAAAGCGGCACAAGTTCCCAGATGTCACCAAATGGTGAAGGCACTGGCACTGACCGGACGGAAACGCTCTATATAGAAGTCAGGCAAGACAACACACCTCAGGACCCGGCAGACTGGTTCCGCACCGACAAGGATAGATAGCAGATGAAGAAATTCGTGATGGCAGCCGTTGCAGGCACGGTCGCGGGGGTGGTCGCAACCACTCAGATCGCCGGACCGCTGCTGGCGCAAGAGGCCGAGAAGACGACAAATGTTTACGAACAGCTTGATCTTTTCGGGGATATTTTCGAACGCATCCGCGCGCAATATGTCGAAGATGTCGACCCCGGTGACCTGATCGAAGCCGCCATCAACGGTATGCTGACCTCGCTTGATCCGCATTCGTCGTACCTGTCGCCCAAGGACGCCGAAAAGATGCGCGAGCAGACGCGCGGCGAATTCGGGGGTTTGGGCATCGAGGTCACCCAAGAAGAGGGTTTCGTCAAAGTCGTCTCGCCCATCGATGGCACCCCTGCTGCTGAGGCCGGGATTGAGGCGGGGGATTTCATCACCCATGTCGATGGCGAAAGTCTCTTGGGTCTCGGCCTCGACGACGCGGTCGAGATGATGCGCGGGCCGGTGGGGTCAGAGATCCTCATCACCGTGGTGCGCGAAGGAGAGCCCGAGCCCTTCGACGTTTCCATCGTGCGCGACACAATCCAGCTGACCGCCGTGCGCGCCCGGACCGTGGGCAACACCGCCGTGCTGCGTCTGACAACGTTCAACGAACAGACCTATCCCAAGATGAAAGAGGGTCTGGAGCAGCAGATCGAGGATGCGGGTGGCATGGAGAATATCAACGGCATCGTCATTGATATGCGCAACAACCCCGGCGGCTTGCTTAATCAGGCGATTGCCGTGTCGGATGCCTTCCTCGAAGAAGGGGAAATCGTCAGCACCCGTGGCCGCGACATCGAAGATGGTGACCGGGTGAATGCCACGCCGGGTGATCTGGCGATGGGCAAACCGATTGTGGTGCTGATCAACGGCGGCTCTGCCTCGGCCTCGGAAATCGTCGCGGGGGCCTTGCAGGACCACCGCCGCGCCATCGTCATCGGCACCAAGAGTTTCGGCAAAGGGTCGGTTCAGACCGTCATGCCACTGCGCGGCGACGGGGCCATGCGCCTGACCACGGCGCGCTACTACACGCCTTCGGGCCGGTCGATCCAAGCGCTTGGCGTGTCGCCCGACATCGTTGTGGCCCAGCCCCCAGCCGCACCGGAGACCGAGGAAGACGAAGCATTGTCGGCACGCCCCCTCCGCTCCGAAGCCGATCTGCGCGGGCGGTTGAACAATGACAGCCTGACCGACGATCAGATCAAACAGATCGAGGACGACCGCGAAAAGGCCCGCAAGGCGGCTGAGCTGCGTGAAGAGGATTACCAACTGGCCTATGCCATCGACATCCTCAAGGGTCTGTCTGCTTTGGGCCCGAACGAGTAAAATATCGTAAACAAGATGCAAAAAGCCCCGCTGGCGACAGCGGGGCTTTTTGTTTGGGGCCGGCCTGTTAGCGGTGGGGCGGGGCGCGACCTAGAGCGCGCGGCGCCGATTGCAGTGCGGGGCGGTGCCCGCCTTACCCCGTTTCGCGGCAATGCCGCCGAAAGGCGCGTTTGAGCATGTCGAGTTCGGCGCGCAGCAGGTCCATCTCGGCCCGAATGTCATCGCCAAGCGCTTCATCCGCGATCAGGGTCACATGACCCAAGAGCGCCCCGCTGGTCTTTTCGGTGATAACGAGGGTCTGCACCCCATCGGCAATCGCCTCGGGTGGGAGGGCGAAGGAGAGGTGCCAGTGGCCCTCGGTCCCTTCGGCTTCCAGCGTCACCTCTGCCACCTCTTTGCCTTCATGCGTCACGCTGATCTGCGGGGTGTCGGTGCCGTTCCTGCCGGTCAGCACGCCGTGCCAGATGCCTTGGCGCAATACGGTCTTGGTCAGGTCAAAGTGGCTCATGACGGGGTCCTAGATCTGGGCGCGGGGGCGGCGCGAGAAAGTGAGGTCGCGCAGCACGACTTGGTTCATGTCCGGCCCCTCAAAAATAAGGTCGATCCATGCCGCCTCGATCCGCTTTTCGTTGAGATTGCTATAGGCCAGATCAAATTCGACGCTGATATTTTCCTGTCCGACGGGCAGTTCGCGGACGATCTGTTCGGTGTTCGGACCATGGCGGATGTTGAGCCGGGCAAAGATCTCAAGCGGGTGTTCCAGTTGCACGATCGTATCCATGCGGATCAGGTGGCGGCGTTTCAATCCGGTGATGGCGTCGGTGGGCAGATTAATCACCAGCGACAGGAAAGACCCATCAAATTTGAAGACATCAAGTTGCAGCCCATAGGGAGCCAAATCGGCCTCGCGCAGGTTGCGCAATTGGCGCAGGGTCAGTTCCGATTGCGCGCAATCGTGGAATAGGGTCACTTCCTCGCCCAGTGTGGATTTGGTTTCGACCGACGACATCCCCGGCGTGGCAAGCGGGCCGCGCCAAAGTTCGGGTCGCCATGCCCAATCGGCGTTATGCGGTTTCGGAAAGCCGCTGGCGCCGATCGCGGGCAGGGCGAGGCGGTCTTCTGCGCGGTGAATAAGACGATCCAGTTGGGCGCGCAGCAGCCGGGCGCGGCTGCGTTGGCGGCGCAGGGTGGCAAGATCGACCGTGGCGGCCTTGCGGGCCGCATCGGCCCAACGTTGCAGCGCGCGGGCATAGAGCTTGCTCTCCAGATAGCCGCTGGGGAAGTTGACCATGAACCTGCGCCTCTCGTTTTGTCGCAGTCTATGCAAGGCGGGCATTTCGTTCAAATGAATAGCCCCCGTGATTGTTTCCGGGGGCGGGCAGTGTTGCCAATTTGGAAACAACGGGCGGGTCAGCTGCCAGCGGCGGCAACCTGCGCGCTTTTGCTGCGGCTTTGTTGGATCAGGTCTGCGACCAGTGCACGGCCCTCTTCGGAAATGGCGCGGCTTTGCGGTGCGCCGTACAGGGTGACGCTGGCGACATGGCCGCCGATCCGTGCCATGCCGCGCCAGTGGCGGGGCGACATGCCCTCGGCGGGCACCGGCCCTTGGGCCACAAAAATCGTTGCGCCTTCAATGCTGCCGGCCTCTTGCAGCTGGCTCAGACCAGTGGCCTCGGCGACCTGTTGTGGGGTGGGCAGAGGGGCCTCCGCCTCGGCCTCGATCAGCGCCAGCGTTAGGATGCCACGCGGCGCGGCGGTGACGACCTCCGGCAGGCCAAGCGCATCGCAGCGCGCCATCAGGGCAAAGCGGCGTTTGAGGCTTTTGGGGTCGATGCAATAGCCTTGCGGGGGCACCACCTGCACCGCGCCCCCGGCAAGCGCCGTTTGCCGCAGGGGTTTGTCGGGCGCGCCGGTGCCGCCGCCAAAGGAAAAACCCTGACCGCCTTCGCAGGCGGACAGGGTGAGCATAGCAAGTGCCGCAAGAGGGCGTTTAGAGGTCCATGTAATCATGGGTCTCGGCCTGAGCGCCCGGATGTGTCACGGCACCAAGGTAGGTGGGGCCGACAAGCTTTGCGTATTTCCACAGTGCGCCGCTTTGGTAGTTCGTCGCACGGGGGCCAGACCAGCCTTTGCGGCGCTCGGCTAGCTCATCCTCGCTCAGATCGACGCTGATGCTGCCGGTGATGGCATCAAGGGTGATCATGTCGCCGTTTTTCAGCAGCGCAATCGGCCCGCCGTGTGCGGCTTCTGGCCCAACGTGACCCACGCAGAAACCACGTGTCGCGCCCGAGAAGCGGCCATCGGTGATCAGCGCCACTTTCTTGCCCATGCCCTGACCGGACAGCGCCGCCGTGGTCGCCAGCATCTCGCGCATGCCGGGGCCGCCTGCGGGGCCTTCGTTGCGGATGACGAAAACATCGCCTTCGGAATAGGCGCGGTTCTGCACGGCTTCAAAGGCGTCCTGCTCGCATTCGAACACCAGTGCCGGGCCGGTGAAAACGATGTCTTCTTCCGACATGCCCGCGATTTTCACGATGGCGCCTTCGGGGGCAAGGTTGCCTTTGAGGCCGACAACACCGCCGGTCTTGCTGATCGGATTGGCGACCGAGTGGATCACCTTGCCGTCTGCTTCGCGGGTCACTTGATCCAACACTTCGCCCATCGAGTATCCGGTGGCGGTCATGCAGTCTTCGTGAATAAGGCCCGCTTTGCGCAACTCATTCATCACCACCGGCACGCCGCCCGCATCGTAAAGATCTTTGGCCACATAAGCGCCGCCCGGTTTCATATCGACGAAATAGGGTGTGTCGCGGAAGATCTCGCAAACGTCTTCGAGGTAGAACTCGATCCCGGCTTCATGGGCCATGGCGGGCAGGTGCAGACCGGCGTTGGTCGAGCCGCCGGTGCAGGCCACAATGCGCGCTGCGTTTTCAAAGGCTTCGCGGGTGCAGATGTCGCGGGCGCGGATGTTCTTTTCGATCAGGTTCATGACCGCGGCACCGGAGGCTTCGGCATAGGCGTCGCGGCTCTCATAGGGGGCTGGCATGCCCGACGAGTTCGGCAGCGCGAGGCCGATGGCCTCTGACACGCAGGCCATTGTGTTGGCGGTGAACTGGCCCCCGCAAGCGCCAGCGGAGGGGCAAGCTACGCGCTCAAGCACGTCCAAAGCGGCTTGCGACATGGAGCCGTTCTGGAAGCGGCCCACGGCTTCGAACATGTCCTGCACGGTCAAATCGCGGCTGGCGAAATCTTCGGGCACATCGGCCCCGGCAGGCGCTTTGCCCGGCAGGATCGACCCGCCATAGAGGAAGACCGACGGCACGTTGAGGCGCAGCATGGCCATCATCATTCCCGGCAGGGATTTGTCACAGCCCGCCAGACCCACGATGGCGTCATAGCAGTGGCCGCGCATAGTCAGCTCTACCGTGTCGGCAATCGCCTCACGCGAGGCCAGCGAGGAACGCATGCCCTCATGGCCCATCGCAATCCCATCGGTGACGGTGATAGTGGTGAATTCGCGCGGGGTGCCCTGTTCGGAATGCACGCCAACTTTTACAGCCTGTGCCTGACGGTTCAGCGCGATGTTACAGGGGGCAGCTTCGTTCCAGCAGGTGGCGACGCCCACCAGCGGCTGGTGAATCTCTTCTTCGGTCATGCCCATGGCATAGTAGTAAGACCGGTGCGGCGCGCGGGCCGGGCCTTCGGTCACGTGGCGGCTGGGCAGCCGGGATTTGTCGAAGCGGGGCGTGGTGGACATCGGTGGGCTCCTTGAAACGTCTTGAATGGAATAGAGGGGCAGGGGCGGTGCTGCAAGGCTTTGGCGCGTATGAGGCGGGGGAACTGTTGTATTGCAGCGTGTTGGGGCATAGGTTCTGACCTTCTGACGCGGTCGGTTTGACCTGCCCGCAAGCGTGAAAGCCTGGCATATGCTCTGCAAGAACCACCCTCGATTTGACCTGCGCCCCTCATGACGTGGCGGCCCGATTACAGCGCCCAT
The DNA here is from genome assembly GCF_001634775.1 of Sulfitobacter sp. HI0027. Taxonomy (NCBI): domain Bacteria; kingdom Pseudomonadati; phylum Pseudomonadota; class Alphaproteobacteria; order Rhodobacterales; family Roseobacteraceae; genus Sulfitobacter; species Sulfitobacter sp. HI0027. Next base: position 56,408 of record NZ_LWER01000098.1, on the reverse strand, counting down.
GCGGCCTTCGTCGCGCCCGCGCGCGCCTCATCGGCGCTTTGGCGCTTTCTCTTGGGGCTGTTCGTGGCGGTGGTGGCCTATGTCGCGCTGAATGAGCTTTATTTTCAGACGGTCTATGCGCTGGCAGGCACGGCGGCGGCATCGCTGCATGGCAACCTGCTTGATGGGGCCACGCCGCAGGCCATGTATCTGCTGCTGTTCAGTTTTGGGACCATGGCGATGGCGGTCGGTGTGACTGTGCGGGTCGTACACCGGCGCAGCGCGGGCAGCTTGCTGGGCGTGCCGGGGCGGCTTTGGCCGAGTTTTTGCGCGGTGTCCCTTGCTATGCTGGCCCTTGGGGCGGTGCTGCTGATCTTGCCGCCATGGGACATGGGCGGCGAACTGACGCCGAACCTGCCGCTTGGCCGCTGGCTGCTGCTTTTGCCCCTGTCGCTGCTGGCGGTGTTGGTGCAAGTCAGCGCCGAAGAGATCGTCTTTCGCGGCTATGTGCAGCAGCAACTGGCGGCACGGTTTCGCTCGCCGCTGATCTGGATGGTCCTGCCCTCGGCGCTTTTCGCGCTTGGTCACTACTTGCCTGCCGAGGCGGGGGAGAATGCGCTGATGGTAGCGCTCTGGGCTGGGGTTTTCGGCATATTGATGGCGGACCTCGCCGCGCGCTCCGGCTCGCTCGGGCCCGCCATCGCGGTGCATCTGTGGAACAATGTCTCGGCCATTCTCATTATCTCTCTGCCGGATGATCTCTCGGGGCTGGCGCTTTATCTGACGCCGTTTTCGATGAATGACGCGGCGGCGTTGCGGACTTGGTTGCCGGTGGATTTCGCGTTGATGTTGGTGTCGTGGCTCGCGGCACGGCTGGCGATACGCCGCTGATTGCAATTTCCCCATGCGGGGATTATCTGGAACGGAACCACAGCAGAGGCCTGCCAATGAACTGGATCACAAACTACGTCCGTCCGCGTATCAACTCGATCTTCTCGCGCCGCGAGACGCCGGACAACCTGTGGACCAAGTGTAACGAATGCGGCACCATGCTGTTTCACCGCGAGTTGGCGGACAATCTGAACGTCTGCACCAACTGCGGCCATCACATGCACATCAGCCCGCGTGAGCGGTTCAAGGCGCTGTTCGACGGTGGCATCTTTACCGAGGTGAAGGTTCCTGCGCCCACGCCAGACCCGCTGCATTTCAAGGATCAGAAGCGCTATCCCGACCGAATGAAGGCCGCGCAAAAGCAGACGGGTGAGCATGAAGCCATGCTCGTGGTTACGGGTGAGATTGGCCGCACGCCGATTGTGTCCTGTGCGCAGGATTTTTCGTTCATGGGCGGTTCCATGGGCATGTATGTGGGCAATGCGATCATTGCCGCCGCTGAAGAAGCCGTGAAGCTGAAGCGCCCTCTGGTGCTGTTCTCCGCCGCCGGTGGCGCGCGGATGCAAGAAGGTATCCTGAGCCTGATGCAGATGCCGCGCACCACGGTCGCCGTGCAGATGCTGAAAGAGGCAGGCCTGCCCTATATCGTCGTGTTAACCCATCCCACCACCGGCGGCGTCACTGCCTCCTATGCGATGTTGGGCGACGTGCAGATTGCCGAGCCGAACGCGCTGATCTGTTTTGCCGGGCCGCGCGTGATCGAACAGACCATCCGTGAAAAACTGCCCGAAGGCTTTCAGCGGGCGGAATATCTGCTCGACCATGGGATGCTCGACCGGGTGACCAAACGGACCGAGATGCGTGATGAGTTGATCACCATCACCCGCATGCTGATGGGCCTGCCGCCCGCCGTGCGGGGTGACCTGCCCGCGCCCGAAGAAGTGGAGGTGGCCGAGGCCGCCGCCGCCGTTCAGGCCGCAGCGGAGTTGCCCGTCGATACGCCTAAGAAGAAATGAGCACGCCTTCATCGGATGTCATCCTTGAACGGATGATGGCGCTGCATCCCAAAATCATCGATCTGACGCTCGACCGGATGTGGCGGCTGCTTGACGCTTTGGGCAACCCCCAAAACGGCCTGCCGCCGGTGATCCACATCGCGGGCACCAATGGCAAAGGGTCGACCCAAGCGATGATTCGCGCGGGGCTAGAGGCGGCGGGCAAGACGGTGCACGCCTATACCTCACCCCATCTGGCGCGGTTTCATGAGCGTATTCGCGTTGCAGGGCAGTTGATCTCAGAGCCCGATCTGGCGGCCGTGTTAGAAGAATGCCACGCCGCCAATGGCGGCGAAGAGATCACCTATTTCGAGATCACAACCTGCGCCGCCATTCTCGCTTTTTCGCGCAGCAGAGCCGATTACACGCTGCTGGAGGTGGGGCTAGGCGGGCGGCTGGACGCGACCAATGTCGTCGATCCCGTGCTGACGGTGATCACCCCGGTGTCGGTCGATCACCAGCAGTATCTGGGCGAAACGCTGGCCGAAATCGCGGGCGAGAAGGCTGGCATCATCAAGCGTCTTGTGCCCTGTGTGGTCGGCCCGCAGCAAGACCCCGCGCTTGAGGTGATCGAAAACCGCGCCGCGAAACTGGGCGCGCCGCTTTTGGCCTATGGCCAGCAATGGCATGTCGCGCCCGAAGCGGGGCGCATGGTCTATCAAGATGAGCGCGGCTTGCTTGATCTGCCGCGCCCCAATCTGCCCGGCGACCATCAGATCATGAACGCGGGGGCCGCGCTGGCGGCGCTGCGCCAGCTTGGGATCGATGCAGAGGCTTGCGAGGCTGCAGTGACGCAGGCGCAGTGGCCCGCGCGGATGCAGCGGCTGTCAGAGGGGCCGCTGGCCCGCATGGCGCCCGAGGGTGAGTTGTGGCTGGACGGCGGGCACAACCCCGCCGCAGGCGTGGCGCTGGCCGCGACGTTGGCCGCTTTGCCGAAACGCCCGACGCATTTAATCTGCGGCATGTTGAACACCAAAGACATCGCCGGATACTTGCGCCCCTTGGCGGCAGAGGCGGCAAGTCTGACCGCCGTGTCGATCCCCGGCGAGGCGGCGACCCTACCTGCCGAGGCGACGGCCAAAGCGGCGCGCGATGTCGGGCTCGAGACCGCCGAGGCCGATAATGTCACCGCGGCGCTCAAGGCGATCATCGCCCGCGAACCCCATGCGCGTGTGCTGATCTGCGGCTCACTCTACCTTGCCGGTAGCGTGTTGCGTGAAAACGTCTAGTTAACCATATTTGGGTGTACCGCTGCTGCGAACTGCAGATGTGGTGTATCTTGGTCTTAGGAAGTCTCCCCTTTCGAATTTGACCGAGGTGTCCCCATGCGCAATTTCAGCCAGTCCGCGCGTCACGATCAGGACGATGCACGGAAATATCAATTTATCTTCATGGCCATAGGTGTCGCCATCATCGCAGGCGGCCTGTGGTGGCTTTATGAAGTCGAGCGGCCTTATCACCCGATTTTGCAGGGCAATGACCTGCACATGCAGCCGGTAAGTGATTCCTGATTTGGCGGCAGGGGGCGGTCAGCGCCCCCAATCTTCCCCCTGCATTTCGCGCAGGCGGGAGGCTGTGCGCTCGAACTCAAAGGTGCCTTCGCCTTCGAGATAGAGCATTTCCGGCGCGGCGGCGGCAGAGCAGATCAGCCGCACCTTGGCCTCATAAAGCGCGTCGATGAGCGTGACAAAGCGCTTGGCCTCGTTAAAGTTCGAGCGGCCGAGGGTGGGGATGTTGTCCAGCAGTAGCACCCGCACGGCCTGCGCCAGCGCGAGGTAATCCGCGGCCCCCAAGGGCTGCCCGCAAAGCGCGTGGAAACCGGCGCGGGCCATGCCGTTGTGAAAGGCTGGGATCACCACTTCGCGGCCCTTCACGTGGAGGGTCAGCGGCTCGCCCTTTGTGCCTGCCAGATCGTCCCAAACCGCATCCATCGCGGCGCGGCTCTCGGCGTTGACGGGGGTGAAATAGACCTGCGACCCGGCCAGCCGATCTTGGCGGTAGTCGGTCGGGCTGGCAAGTTCATGCACCACCATGCGCTCTTTGATGAGGTCGATGAAAGGGACAAACACCTCGCGGTTGATGCCGTTTTTATACAGGTCATCGGGCAGGCGGTTGGAGGTGGTGACGACCACGACCCCGGCGGCAAAAAGCGCCTCGAACAGGCGGCCCACGATCATCGCGTCGGTGATGTCGGTGATCTGCATCTCGTCGAAAGCGAGCAGGCGCACGCTGTCGGCCACATCGCGGGCAACGGGCGCGATGGCGTCATCCACGCCGGTCTTGCGGACCTCATGCATGGCGTTGTGGATTTCCTGCATGAAGGCGTGGAAATGCACCCGGCGCGCGGGCACGTCGGGCAGATGCGCCACGAACATGTCCATCAGCATGGATTTGCCGCGCCCCACGCCACCCCAGAGGTACAGCCCCTTGGGCGGTTCGGGCGCCTTGCGAAAGAAGCTTTTCTTCGGCGGGTTGGCCAGCGCATCGCGGATGCGGTCAAACTCCGCCATGACGGTTTCTTGGGCCGGGTCGGCCTGTAGCTTGCCCTCGGCGACAAGCCGGGCATAGGTTTCGCGCATATTGCTCATGGCGGGAGAGATAGCGTGCTGGTGGGGGAGAGGAAAGGTGGTCTTGTGGAGAGGGCCAGCGCCTGCCCGTGGGTCGGCGATCCACGGCAGGTCGCTGCCACTTTATGGCTCAACCATGATGTGCGTTTGCCAAGTCCCACCCAGCCGTACTAAATCGCCTACCCGTCCGGGCGGGCAGGCGATGGCCCGGCGCCTGCGGCTTGATTCCGGGCCGAGTGTGTTTACCAGTCCGTCGGCCCCTTCTCGGCAAATTCATGCACGAGGAAGTCGATGAACGCCCGCACCTTGGGCTGGGTGAACCGGCCCGGAGGATAGACGGCGTAGATGCCCTGCGTCTCCAGCGGCAGTTCGGGGATGGCATCCTCGACCAACCCTTTCTCCATCGCATCGGCGTAAAGAAAGCTTGGCAGATAGGCGATCCCCAGTCCCGAAATCGCGGCGTTCAAAAGGCTCTGCCCGTCATTGACCGACAGCCAACCCGCCGTGCGGACCTGCCGCTTTTCACCCGAAGGTGCGGTCAACTTCCACACATTGCCAGACGACTGGTTCGAGTAATGCAGCAGCTTGTGATTGTTCAGATCGTCGATCTTTTCCGGCCGCCCGTATTGTTCGAAATATTTCGGGCTGGCGATCATGCGTTTGGTCGTCTCGGTCAGCTTGCGCGCGCGCAGGGTGCTGTCCTCCAACTCTCCGATGCGCACGGCCATGTCGAACCCTTCCGAGATCAGCTCAACGTAGCGGTTGTTCAGCACCATGTTCACCGTGATGTCGGGAAAGTCCTGCAAGAACTCCGACAAAGCGGGCGACAGGTGATTGACGCCGAAATCCGTCGCCACCGAAATCCGCAACAGCCCCGAGGGCGCGGATTGCATCGAGGTGACCAGCGCATCGGCCTCGCCTGCGTCGTTCAGCACGCGGCGGGCGCGGTCGTAATAGGCCAGCCCGATCTCCGTGGGCGACACGCGGCGGGTGGTACGGTTAAGCAACCGCGCCCCCAAGCGGGCCTCAAGTGAGGATACATGCTTTGAGACGGCGGATTTCGAGATCCCCATCTTCTTGGCAGCATCTGTAAAGCCGCCTTGATCCACCACTGTGGCAAACGCTTCCATTTCCGTAAGGCGGTCCATTGCCTGTCCCTTCGCATTGATCTTGTTGTCCTCAGGTATGGGCGGCAATTCAGGCAGGATCGGGGCAGAGGCAAGACAGTCCCGTGGTCTTTGCAGGGATCGTTCATGGCATGGAAACGGCAGAACAATCCGTTTCCGAGGGGCTTACAGCCAGCGCAGCCATTTCAGAACCGCCAGCATGAGCGCGGCGAGGCCCACCATGGCAAGGCAAAGGACGGCAAAGGCGCGCGGATCGTCCACGCCGGGCATCCCACCAACGTTCACGCCGAAAAGCCCGGTCAGAAACCCCAGCGGCAGGAACACGGCGGCGGCGATCGACAGCACATAGCCATGGCGCGCTTGGCGTTGGGCAACTTGGTTGTCGTGTTCGTCCTGTACCGTGACAATGCGTTCTTGCAGGGCGTCCAGTTCCTCCACCACGATGGCGGTGCGGTTGGCCAACTCGCGCAGCTTCATCGAATCGACATCCGGGACCAACGGCAGGTCTAGGTCCGCCAACCGCTCCAACGCACTGCGCTGCGGGGCGAGGTAGCGTTCGAGTTTGATCGTGCTGCGGCGGGTGACGGGCAGGTCTTTGGGCGGCGGGGTGCTGAGATCTTCGAGGTCGCTTTCGTAGAAAGCCGTGCGGTCCGCCAGCCGCGCCACTTCGATCTGCACCCGTGCGGTCAACCTTGAGACCAGCGCTTCGAGGAAGGCCGAAGGCCGGGCCGGGGCATTGCTCTGGGCGGCCAGCGCGCGCAACTCATCGATGGCAAAGACCCGGCGCATCCGCACAGTAATCACCACCGCATCCGTCACCCACATGCGGACCGAGACCATCTGGTCGGCCTGCTGCCCTTCGTTCAGGTTGATGCCGCGCAGATTGAGGATCAGACCGTCCTCATATTCATCGCAGCGCGGGCGCGTTTCGGGTTGCAGCAATGCGCCTGCCGGGATCTCGGGCAGGTGTTCGGCCAGCCATGGTGCCAACGCGGGATCGGCCATGTCGAAATGCCACCAACGGTAGCGCGCAGGCCCGGTCAGTTGGGTGTCTTCGGGCACCGTGGTGGTGCCGTCATCAGATATGTCAAAGACGCAGAGGGGCATGGTCACCTATTGGCTGGCAAAAGCGGTCAGGTGATTTAGCGGGTTGCGCGCGCCGGGTGCAAGGGCGCGCGCAGTGCGGGTGTTAAAGGGCAGCAGCCAGACGTGTGCCTTGATTGATCGCGCGTTTCGCGTCAAGCTCTGCGGCCACATCGGCGCCGCCGATCACATGACAGGCGGTGCCGCTGGCCTCTAGGGTGTCGGCAAGACTGCGCTCAGAGAGTTGCCCGGCGCAGAGCACGATGGTGTCGGCCTCGATCAGCGTGGGGTTCTCCCGCGCCTCGCCAAAGGAAATGTGCAGCCCCTGTTCGTCGATACTTTCGTAGTTCGCACCCGCGATCATCTTCACGTTGCGCATAGTGAGAGAGGCGCGGTGAATCCAGCCCGTGGTTTTGCCCAAGCCTTTGCCGGGTTTGCTGGTCTTGCGTTGCAGCATGGTGATCTGCCGCGCAGGTGCGGGGGGCTGTGGCCCTTCGGGGGCCAGCCCGCTGCGATGTTCGCCCGGATCGGTGACGCCCCATTCGCGCATCCATTCTGGCAGGTTCAGCGTGCTGCTCTCGCCGTCGTGGACAAGGTGTTCAGATACATCGAAACCGATCCCGCCCGCACCGATCACGGCGACCCGCTGGCCGACCTTTGCCGTGCCGTTCAGCACATCGATGTAGCTCACGACATTGCCGCCGTCTTGCCCCGGAATTTGTGGGTCACGCGGCACAACGCCGGTGGCGATGATGACCTCGTCGAAGCCGCGAAGCGCATCGGCGGTGGCTTCGGTCTCTAGCTGTACGGTCACGTCATGGACCTTGAGCATGGTACGATACCAGTCGACCAAGCCCCAAAACTCCTCTTTACCAGCGACCTGTTTGGCGAGGTTAAGTTGCCCGCCGATTTCGCTCGCGCGGTCTATCAAGGTGACCTTATGGCCGCGCTCGGCAGCAGTAATCGCGGCAGACAAGCCCGCAGGGCCAGCACCGACCACGGCCACGGATTTCGCCGCCGCTGCCGGTTCAATCCGCAACTCCGTCTCATAGCAGGCGCGTGGGTTCACAAGGCAGGTGGAGATCTTGCCGCCGAAAGTATGGTCGAGGCAAGCTTGGTTGCAGGCGATGCAAGGGGCGATCTGGTCGGCCTCGCCTGCCTTGGCTTTGGCGAGGAAGTCGGCATCTGCCAGCATCGGGCGGGCGAGGGAGACCATATCGGCGCAGCCTTCCGCCAGCATCTCTTCGGCGACCTCGGGTGTGTTGATCCGGTTGGAGGTAATGAGCGGGATGCCTACCTTGCCCATCAGCTTTTTCGTAACCCAAGCAAAGGCCGCGCGCGGGACCGAGGTGGCGATCGTGGGGATGCGCGCCTCGTGCCAGCCGATGCCGGTGTTAATGATATTAGCGCCCGCTTTCTCGACCTCTTGGGCCAGTTGCACGACCTCATCGAAGGTTGAGCCATTGGGGATGAGATCGATCATCGACAGGCGGTAGATCAGGATGAAATCATCGCCCACCGTTTCGCGCACCCGGCGCACCACCTCCAGCGGCAGGCGCATGCGGTTCTCATAGGATCCGCCCCAGCGGTCCTCGCGCTTGTTGGTATGGGTGACGAGGAACTGGTTCAGGAAATACCCCTCCGACCCCATGATCTCTACCCCATCATAGCCCGCCTCGCGGGCGCGCAGGGCGCAGGCGGCGATGTCGGCGATCTGCTTCTCGATGCCTTCCTCGTCGAGCTCCTTGGGCGCGAACATGGAGATGGGGGATTTGATCGCGCTTGGCGCCACGCATTGGGGGGTGAAGGCATAGCGGCCCGCATGGAGAATCTGCATGGCGATTTTGCCGCCCGCTTCATGCACCCGCTGAGTGATGATGCTGTGGTTGTCCACGTCCTTCTGGCTGACCATCATTGCCGCGCCATGGGCCACGGCACCTTCGCGGTTCGGCCCGATGCCGCCGGTGACCATCAAGCCCACATCGCCCCGCGCCCGTGCCGCATAGAACTCCGCCACGCGGTTCCAGTCGCCGGTTTCCTCCAGCCCGGTGTGCATCGACCCCATCAGCAACCGGTTCTTCAGCGTGGTAAAACCAAGGTCGAGCGGGGCAAGCAGGTGGGGGTAATCGGACATGGCTTTACCTTTCTGGGTGGGCTGGGTCACTGTGACACCATCGGAAACGGCAGGGCAAGTCACGCGAAACGCGGCGTCAACGATGCCGGTGCCGAAACGTCAAAGCCGCAATGTGACCGCTTTGAGCCGCGCCGTGGTCGTGCTAACTCCCTCGTGAACGCCATTCAGGAGACCTGCCCTCATGACCCCCGAAGAGATTGCCAAACTGCCCTACCGCCCTTGCGTCGGCGTGATGCTGGTGAATGCCGAGGGCGAGGTCTTTGTCGGCCAGCGGCGCGACCGGGATCAGGACGCTTGGCAGATGCCCCAAGGCGGGGTGGACAAGGGCGAGGGCGCGCCCGACGCAGCCCTGCGCGAGTTGGAGGAAGAGACCGGCATTCCCCGCGATCTGGTGCGGATCGAAGCCGAGACCTCAGGCTGGCTGCCCTATGATCTGCCGCATGAACTGGTGCCCAACATCTGGAAAGGGCGCTACCGGGGGCAGGAACAAAAATGGTTCCTCATGCGTTTTCTGGGGCAGGACGATCAGGTCAATATCCAGACGGCCGAACCTGAATTCTCGGAATGGCGTTGGATGCCCGCAGATCAACTGGTCGCGAATATCGTGCCGTTCAAACGCGCGGTATATACGGCAGTTCTTGAAGAGTTTGAGGAGAAGTTATGACACGGATCATCGCCTGCGCCCTCGCCACCTTGGCCCCGCTGCCTGCGCTTGCGCTCAGTTGTCTGCCCCATTCGGTTGAGGCGACCTATCAACGTGCGGCTAAGGCCGAGGAAAGCTATGTCGTGGTGCAGGGGCGTCTGACCTTTGACGCTGCCGCCTTGCCAAAGACCGGCAAAGTCGGGAGCAACCCGCCCGAAGAGACGCCGCTCCGGGCGCAAATCAGCGGCAAGGCGTTGTCGGAAGGGGGCTTTGACGTGCCCTTTGACCAGCCGTTGATGCTCAACGTCCTGTGTTTCGGTCCGTGGTGCGGCTCTGCCGAGGAAGGGGACGTTCTGGCCTTTCTCGAACGCAAACCGGATGGGGCCTATGCACTGGAAAGCAACCCCTGCGGCGGCGACCTCTTTGGTTCGCCGAAGCCTGCGATGGTCGACAAGGTGATCGCTTGTTTCCAAGGGGCAGAGTGCACGCCGGTTCGGTGATCCGGCTTCAGTTTTTACCCTTCGCCGTTCCTACCCTTCGATCAGCGGCACTTGCGGCGCCGCATCGCGCGGCAGCAGGCCGGTCAGGCGCGGATCATCGTCGATCTCGACCTGACGGCGAACGGGGGTGAAGCCTGAGCGCACATAAAACCCAAGCGCCTGCGGGCTGTCGTTAGTGCAGGTGTGCAGGTGCAGCCGGGTGATCGGCTGTTCCCATGCCAGGGTGATCGCTTGGTCCATCAGATACCGCCCTGATCCGCTGCCAATCAGCGCCGAGGTCAGCCCGAAGTAGGCCAGCTCGCAGCTGCCGTCTTCGGGGAAGTTCAGCTCTAGCAGCGCCTCGTCCTTGCCATCACGGGTCAGCGTATAGAAGGCCCGCGCCGGGTCTTGCAGCACCGCGGTGAGAGCTGCGTCATCCAGTTTGAGCCGCCCGTACCAGAGCCAATCCATCCCGACGCGCCGGAAAATGTCGCGAAACCAGTCGAGCGTCGGGGTGACCTTCCGAAAGGTGACTCCCTCTGGCAGGGGCACCTCCCGCAGGCTGGGTTTGGCGTCCATTTCCAAATGGGTCACCACCACCGCAAGTTTGCCGGGGGGAACATCGTGAAAGCCGCTTTCAATCATCAAACCAGCCCTTCGGCCTTGAACAGGGCCATGATGTCAGTCTGGGGGCGGGGGCCGATGTGGCGGATCACCTCGCCTGCGCAGATGTTGCCCATGCGGCCGCAGGTCTCAAGATCGCGGCTCGTGGCGAGACCATAGAGGAAGCCCGCCGCGAATTGGTCGCCCGCGCCCGTGGCATCCACCGGCACGACCTTTTCGACCGGCACGTCGACACGTTCCTCGCCCCGCACCAAGGTGACCCCGTCGCCCGACCGGGTGCAGACCACCAGAGGGCAAATCTCGGCGGTTTTGGCCAGCGCGGCTTCGGTGTCGTCGGTCTCCCAAAGGGCGCGAATCTCGGCTTCGTTGCCGATGACATAGCCCAGATCGTTTTCGATCAGCGCGAGGAAGTCGTCGCGGTGACGCTCCACGCAGAAGGGATCGGAGATGGCGATGCCCGCCATGCCGCCACCCGCCGTCGCCGCGCGCGCGGCCTCGCGAAAGGCGGTTTTGCCCGCCTCGTGGTCGAAGAGGTAGCCTTCGAGGAACATCAGCTTGGCCTTCTCCGTCACCGCCTGCGGCACGTCAGCCGAGGTCAGCCCGGTCGAGATGCCGAGATAGGTGTTCAGCGACCGTTCCCCATCCGGGGTGACGAAGATCATGCAGCGCGAGGTGGGGTTCTCCCCCTCGGTCACCGGGGCGTTGACGAAATCAATGCCGATATCGGTCATCGCCTTGGCATAGAATTGGCCCAACTCATCATCGCGCACCCGGCCGATGAAGGCGGTCTTGAGGCCCAGCGCGCCCGCGCCTGCGACCGTATTGGCGACCGAGCCGCCCGGCGTCTGCACCCGGTCTTGCATCGCGGTATAGAGGTCTTCGGCGCGGTCGCGTTCGATCAACTGCATGATGCCCTTTTCGATGCCGTTATCGGCAAGGAAAGTGTCATCGGCATGGGAGATCACGTCGACGACGGCGTTGCCGATGCCAACCACTTCGTATTGGGTCATTCTGTCTTGTCCTCGTATTGGCACAGGTCACGGATGATACAGGTGCGGCACAGCGGTTTGCGTGCCTTGCAATGATAGCGGCCATGCAGGATCAGCCAGTGATGGGCATGGCGCTGGAAATCAGCGGGGATGTTGTCTTCGATGGCGCGCTCGACTGTGTCGACCGTCTTGCCCGGTGCGATGCCGGTGCGGTTGCCAACGCGGAAGATATGCGTGTCCACCGCCTGCGCGGGCTGGCCCCACCACATATTGAGTACCACATTCGCCGTTTTGCGCCCCACCCCCGGCAGCGATTGCAGCGCCGCGCGAGAGTTCGGCACCTCACCGTCGTAATCGTTGACGAGGATTTGGCTCAGTTTGATGACGTTCTTGGCTTTCTGACGGTAGAGGCCGATGGTTTTGATATGGTCGATCAGCCCCTCAACCCCCAGATCCAGCATCTTCTGCGGGGTGTCGGCGATTTTGAAAAGCTCGCGCGTGGCTTTGTTGACGCCCGCATCGGTCGATTGCGCGCTCAACGCCACGGCCACAACCAGCGTATAGACGTTCACATGCTCCAACTCGCCCTCGGGCTCAGGCTCTGCCTGTTGGAAGCGTGCGAAGATCTCGCGGATGGTATGATAATCAAGTTGGCGGGCCATGGCTCTGGGTATGCGATGAATGACGCGGCAGGGCAAGCGGGGGCGGGCTGCGATACATTGGCGCAAGAAATGGGTCGCGCGGGGGCAGGGGCGTGGCTAATCTAGGGGCATGACACAGATCGCACAGATATCCCCCGCGCCCGAAGATCAGGGTTACCACTATCAAGTGATGCGCCGCGCCATCGCCCTGATCGACGAGGCCGAAGACCCCAAGCAACTGGACTGGATCGCCGGGGAAATGGGCATGTCCGCCGCGCATTTCCAGCGGCTGTTCTCGCGCTGGGTGGGGGTATCGCCCAAGCGCTACCAGCAATATCTGATGCTGGATCAGGCCAAGGTCATGCTGCGCGATCACTTCACCACATTGGCGGCGGCACATGAGTTGGGGCTATCAGGCAGCGGGCGGTTGCATGACTTGTTCCTGCGCTGGGAGGCGATGAGCCCCGGTGAGTTCGCCCGCAAAGGCGCAGGGCTGACGATCTATTGGGGGTGGTTTGACAGCCCCTTTGGCCCGACACTGGTGATGGGCACCGACAAAGGCATCTGCGGCTTGGCGTTGTCGTCGGAAGTAGGAGAGGACGCAGCGATGGAGGACCTTTGCAGCCGGTGGCCGCTGGCTGAGTTCGTCGAAGCACCCGACCGGCTGCGCCCATGGGTCGATACCGCGTTTGGGATGCAAAAAGACCCCGAAGCGAAGGCACCGCTCTATCTCATCGGTGCGCCGTTTCAGATCAAGGTTTGGGAGGCGCTGTTGAGCATCCCGTCGGGGCAGGTGACCACCTATTCCGAAATTGCGCAGACCGTCGGCAGCCCCCGTGCCGTGCGCGCCGTAGGCACGGCGGTGGGGCGCAATCCGGTGAGTTGGCTGATCCCCTGTCACCGCGCGCTGCGCAAAAGCGGGGGCTTGGGCGGCTATCACTGGGGGTTGCCGGTGAAACGGGCGATGCTGGCCTTTGAATCCGCGCGGGCAGAAGCGCAAACTCCCCCATCTGGGCGGGTTTCTGCCGAATAACGGTTATATGTAATGTTCGCGGGAACATTGAGTGCCTATATTGCGTTCACATCAAGATGCCCCGCCCGAACGGGGCCCGCAAACATGAAGGCAGTAGACATGATTTCTTCGAAGATGACTTTGGCCGCCGCTCTGGCCGGCGCGATGACACTGGGTGCGTGTACGCAGCCACTGCAGCCCGGCAATGGCGATCCCAACCAGCGGACCAAGAATGGCGCTTTGATCGGTGCGGGCGTCGGGGCCCTTGCCGGTGCGATTTCCGAAGGTGACGGCAAAGGCGCCCTGAAAGGCGCTTTGATCGGCGGCACGATCGGCGCGGGCGTGGGTTACTCGCTTGATAAGCAAGAGGCCGAGTTGCGCGCCGCGATGGACAGCCGTGTGGTCATTACCAACACCGGCGACCGTCTGATCGTGACCCTGCCGCAGGATATCCTGTTCGCGACCGACAGCACCAATGTATCGCCCGCCCTGCGTGACGATCTGGCCGCGCTGGCGCAGAACGTGAACGTTTATCAGAACTCCACCCTGCAGGTCGTCGGCCACACCGACAGCGATGGCGAAGCGGCGTATAACCAGCAGCTTTCCGAGCGTCGCGCACAGGCTGTGGGCAACATCCTGCTGTCCAACGGCGTGCCGCAGCAGCGTTTGCAGACATTCGGTCGCGGCGAAAGCCAGCCGGTGGCAAGCAACCTGAGTGCCGCAGGCAAGGCGCAGAACCGCCGGGTCGAGATCGTGATCCTGCCCAACGCGCGTTAAGCCGCGACCCTTTGGGAACGGTATTGAACCCCGGCCACTGGCCGGGGTTTTTCTTTGGCCTAGAGGTTGTCTTCGACCCTAAAACCCTCGGGGATGGCATCGCGCCCTTCGAGCAGCAGATCGGCCATCACCTCTGCCACTTTGGGGGCCATACCAAAGCCAATTTTGAACCCGCCATTGGCAATATACTGCCCCGGCCTGCCGGGCCATGCGCCCAGCATCGGCGCGCGGCTGCGGCTGCGGGGGCGTAGCCCGGCCCAGCGTTCGATCACCGGCGCGTCTTGCAAGGCGGGCACCGCCGCGCGGGCCTTGGCGATCACCGCGTCAAGCTGTGCATCGGTGCTGTCGGGGCTGTCATATTCGCGTTCTGTCGTGCCGCCGACTGCCACCGTGCCGTCTAGATGCGGGATGACATGCACCCCATCGGCAAAGAGTTGCGCCGCGCCGCCTCGGTCCAGTTGCAACAGCGCGGCTTGACCCTTGATCCCTGCGCCAACCAGACGCGGGTGGCCCGCGTTCAGCGTCTCCAAACCCGCGACGCCGGTGGCCCAGAGGGTCTGGCCCGCCTCGGGGGCCTCGGCCACAATCTCAACGCCTCTCACCGCCAAGGCAGCCACCAGCGCCGCGCAGGCTTGGCGTGGGTGGACGAGGGCGCTGAGGGTGTCGTGGATCAGCCAGCCGGTGGGGCTGTGCGGGGCCCAGTCGCTGCCCTCGGCGCGGATCAACTCCCACTGGGCGCGGCCTTGCCAAAGCTCGGCTGCCGTGTCCTCCCGCTGCCGCGCCAGCGCGAGCGCCGCGTCATCCGCCACCGGCTGCAAGCGCCCGCTGCGGATATAGCCGGGCGCGCGACCGCCCACGGCCTCCACCTCGGCCCAAAAGGCTTCGGCACTGAGCAGGCTCTCAAGCTGAAAGGCTTTCTTGGCGTTCCAATTCTCTGGCACATGCGGCGCCAGCGCGCCGACGATCCCGCCCGACGCGCCTGCCGCCGGCCCGGCAGGATCGACCACCCGCACCGATGCGCCGCGCAGGACGCAGGCCCAAGCCACCGACAGGCCAAAAATCCCGGCCCCTCTTACGGTTACATCCACCATTGCCATTCCCCGCCAGCTTGCGCAGTGTCTGCGCGACTTCACTCCCCCTCTAGCAGGACGTACCGTGCCAGACCAGAATGCCCAGATCACATGGCGCGAGGGCCAAGTGCCCGTCTCGACCCAGTTCGATGATCCCTACTTCAGCCTAGAGGACGGCGCGGCGGAAACGGCCTATGTCTTTCTGGCGGGCAATGACCTGCCAGAGCGGTTTCGCCCCGGTTTTCACATCGCCGAACTGGGCTTTGGCACCGGGCTGAACCTGCTGCTGGCGTGGGACGCGTGGATGCGCGCGGGCCTTGACGGGCCGCTGCATTTCACCAGTTTCGAAGCCTACCCAATGCGGCCCGAGGATATGGCGCAGGCCCATGCGGCCTTTCCCGCGCTTGACGGGCGGCGCGATGCGTTGATGGCGGCGTGGGATGGCACCGGCGGCGTGTTGGAACTGCCCGGTCTGCGCGCCGAGATCATCATCGGTGATGCGCGGCGGGCCCTTCCCGCGTGGCAGGGGCAGGCCGATGCTTGGTTCCTCGACGGGTTCTCGCCTGCCAAGAACCCTGAGTTGTGGGGCGATGCTCTGATGGCCGAAGTCGCGCGTCACACCGCGCCGGGCGGCACCGCCGCGACCTATACCGCAGCAGGCTTCGTCCGCCGCGCGCTTGGCGCAGGCGGATTCGAGGTCACCCGCATCCCCGGCTATGGCCGCAAGCGCCACATGACCCGCGCGCGGATGCCCGCATGAGCCAGTCCAACAATATCCCGCTCGGCATCATGCTGATGATTGCCACCACGATGGTCTTTGCCGTGCAAGACGGGCTGTCGCGCCATCTGGCTGAGAATTACAATGTGCTGATGGTGGTGATGATCCGCTACTGGTTCTTTGCTGCCTTCGTCATCGCGCTGGCTCTGCGCAAGGCGGGTGGCATCCGCAAGGCCGCCGCGACCACGCAGCCTGCGGTGCAGATCCTGCGTGGCGTGCTGCTGTCGGCGCAGATATGTACGATGGTGCTTGGCTTTACGATCCTTGGGCTGGTGGAAAGCCATGCTGTCTTCACCTGTTATCCACTGCTGGTGGCGGCGCTTTCTGGCCCAATATTGGGTGAAAAGGTCGGTTGGCGACGTTGGGCCGCGATTGGTGTGGGGTTCATCGGGGTGCTGGTGATCCTGCAGCCGGGGCTGCGGGTGGTGGACCCTGCCGCCGCGATCCCGCTGGCGGGGGCGGCGATGTTCGCGGTCTACGGGCTGCTCACCCGCTATGTTGCGCGGCGTGACAATACGGCCACGAGCTTCTTCTGGACCGGTGTGACTGGCGCGGTGGTGATGACCGCCGTAGGCGTCTGGTTTTGGGAGCCGATGACACCGGGCAACTGGCTGTTGATGGGCACGCTCTGCATCACCGGGGTGACGGGCCACTGGCTGCTGATCCGCTGTTATGAGGTTGCCGAGGCGAGCGCCGTGCAGCCCTTCGCCTATACGCAGCTGATCTTTACCGTGATCATCGGCCTGTCGGTCTTTAACGAAGTGCTGCGCCCGAGCGTGGTGCTGGGTGCAGGCATGATCGTGGCGGCGGGGCTGTTCACCCTATGGCGCGAACGCCTTCAGCGTCGACCCGGTTAACTCTTCGCTAAAGGGGATCGGCAGCGGGTCTTTCCCCAGGCGGGCGCGGTAGACGGGCAGGCTTTCGGTCACCCGCATCACGTAGTTCTGCGTCTCGCGGAAGGGGATCATCTCAATCCAATCGACAATGTTGATTTCACCTTTGCGCGGGTCGCCATAGGTCGACATCCAGCGGCGCGGGCGGCTTGGCCCGGCGTTATAGGCCGCCGACATCATGGATACGTTGCCGTCAAACTGCCCGGCCATTTGCGACAGGTAAGTCGCCCCAAGCCGTGCATTGTAGTCGGGGTCGGCGGTCAGGCGGTCTGTGGTGTGCTGGCTAGAGATGCCCAGATCGCGTGCCACGTCTTTCGCCGTGGCGGGCATGATCTGCATCAAGCCCCGCGCGCCGACGCCGCTTTGGACGTTCGGGTCAAACTCGCTTTCGCGGCGCGCGATGGCGAGGGTCATTTCGGTGGCCATCGGCAGGTCTTTCTCGACCAGACTGTGCAGCGCGTAATAGGGGGCGGGCACTTCCAACCCGCGCTGCGCCGCGCGTTTGCCAATCATCACCGCAAGATGCGGCTGGCCTGCGTCGATCGCCGCCTGCCCCAGCAGGGCGATGTCTTCGGGCACCAGTTGCTCTGCCAGATGGGTCCAGAACCGCTCTGCGGTGGACAGCTCACCCGAGGCTTGCAACAGCAGCCCGGCTTCGAACAAGGGCGCGCGGGCGAGCGGAGATGTTCGCCAGTCTTGGGCAGGGGCCGCGCCCGTCAGCTTTTCGTCGAAGGGAATGCCGCCACGCTCAGCGGCCAGCAGCCCGTAGAAGGATGTCTGATACTTCGCCCCCATAGCATAGGCTTTGGCAGCCCCTTCGGCATCGCCCATCGCCTCCAGCGCGCGGCCTTGCCAATAGCCTGCGCGGCCTTGGCTGATCGGGGATTCCACAGCGTTGTCGTGGTTCTGGAAATGGCCCAATGCTGTTGTTGGGTCGTTCAGGAAGCGCAAGGCGATATAGCCTGAAAGCCATTCGAGATCGGCAAAGTCTGACCCGCTGGTCAGAAAGTGCTGCGATGCAATCTGATAGGCGGTTTTCGGGTCGCCATTGCGCATTTCATCGCGCGCCATGGCACGGCGACGGTTAGACCATTTGGGCGGCTGACCGAGGGCTGCGGCAGAGGTAGAACGCTGTAGCAGCAAGGCTTTGGCATCATCGCCAAACCCTTTACGGATACGCCATTCAAAGCGGTCATGCGCCAGCCCCGGCGCATCGGCCTTTGATGCAGGCAGGGCGTCGATCTTGGTGTTTACATCGCTTTCCAGCTTTTGCAGTGCGATGCGCGTCTCGGCCAGTGCCTTGTCGGCGCTGGACACCAGATCGAACATCTGCCGCGCTTCGGAATGCTCGCGCTGCCAGAGCATCTCTTCGAGCCGCGCCGAGTGATGCGGGGCCAGAAGGCTGCCGTGTGCGTCGACGAACAATTCCTGACTGGTGGCGTTCATCGGCATGGTGCGCCACGCCAGAACGAGGTTCGCCTCGGCCTCGCCGCGCTGGCCGCTGTCGATCAGTGCCTTGGCATGGGCCAGCACCCCGCGCGGGGTCTGCGGGGCCATGGCCGAAAAGAAATCCAATATGTCGTCTTGGGACTGCTTGATCACCGCCTCTTCGGTCTGCCGACGCAGATATGCCTCACCGGGCCAATCGGGCCTGCGGTTCAGAAAATCGCGTGCCTCGGCATAGCTGCCCCGCCCGGCGCGGAGCCGGTGCCATTCGATCACGTCGACGGCGACCTGCCCATCGCGGGCGGCCAAGGCCGCAGCCGCGTCCCAATTGCCGCTGCGCATCGCGTCCATCGCCCAGCCCAAAGGGCGCGGGCGCTGCGCTTCCGCAGGCACGGTCAGGACAAAAATACTTATGAGGATCGCCATCAGGCGCGTCATCGCTTGCATTTCCTACGTCTCCGGGGCTAGAGCCTTGCAACATATGGCTCGGGCGACGTTTATCAAACATTACCGCCCGCGAAAGTCTTCATCCAGTCCGGTTTCCGCCGGCCAGCACTTAAGGAGCGTGCACATGTTCAAAGGCTCTCTGCCTGCCCTCGTCACGCCGTTTCGCAACGGCGTGCTGGATCTGGATACGCTCAAGAAACTTATCGAATGGCACATCGGCGAAGGGTCGAGCGGGCTTGTCCCCGTCGGCACCACCGGCGAATCCCCGACGCTGAGCCATGCCGAGCATGAGACCGTCGTCGAAGAGGTGGTCAAAGCCGTCGCTGGGCGCATCCCGGTGATTGCCGGTGCCGGGTCGAACAATACGGTCGAAAGCATCCGCCTTGCCCGCCACGCCGAAAAGGTCGGCGCGGATGCGCTGCTGGTGGTGACGCCCTATTACAACAAGCCCACGCAACGCGGCTTGGTGGCGCATTTCACCGCCGTGCATGACTGCTGTGACTTGCCGATCATCATCTACAACATCCCCGGCCGTTCGGTCGTGGATATGCTGCCCGAAACGATGGGCGAACTGGCCCAACTGCCGCGCATCGTCGGCGTCAAGGACGCCACCGGCGATCTGGCGCGCGTCTGCGATCAGCGCATCACCTGCGGCCCGGATTTCTGCCAGCTGTCCGGCGAAGACGCCACCGCGCATGGCTTCAACGCCCAAGGCGGCGTTGGCTGTATCTCGGTCACCGCCAATGTCGCACCGCGTCTTTCCGCGCAGATGCAGGCGGCCTGCCTTGAGGGCGATTACGCCAAAGCGTTGGAATTGCAGGACCGTCTGATGCCGCTGCACAAGGCGATCTTTACCGAGCCGGGGCTGGTTGGCGTGAAATACGCCATGTCGCGGTTGGATCTCTGCTCCGACGAGGTACGTCTGCCGCTGACAGAGCTGACGGACCCGACCAAAGAACTGGTCGATGCGGGTCTGCGCTACGCGGGTTTGATGAACTAAGCCTGCTTGTTAAGCTGTGAATTTGAATGCAAGAGGGGGTGGAGACACCCCCTCTTTTGCGTTCAGCGTTTGCCGTAGTAGATGCCGACCACATGTTCCGCCTGCGCAAAGAACAGCCAGCGTGAGGTCAGCACCCCCGCCGCGTGGCTGAGCACCGCGAGGGCGGCGGCAAGGTGGTGGAACACGGGCGAGAGGAGCAGCAGCAGCGGCAGCAGCACCATCAGCGCAATCGCGATCACCCGCAGCTTCAGCGCGTGTTTGCGCCCGATCTGATAAACGAACTCTCGCAGCAGATAGTTGCTGCCAGTATGCGGCGGTTCAAAGGCGCGGACGCTGCTCTTGTCCCCCAGCCGCGTCGCTGAGGCGATATCGCTGCCCGACGCCGCAAGTGCGCGATCCCCGTGCCACCAAGTGGCGATCTGCACCACGCCCGCCAGCACCAGAAGCACCATCGCCGTCGTCACCTGTCCGGCCAGCAATGCGCCGCCTGCGATGCTAAGCGACAGGAAATTCAGCGGCGTCATCACGCTGTGCCAGCGCGGCACGGTTTTCATCTGGGTATAGATCATCGCCGTGGTCAGCACCGTCAGCAGCGACAGCGCCGCGCCAAGCAACCCCAGCGGCCAAAGCCGCGTGTCATAGAACACCAGCCCCGCGCCATAGGCTGCCATGGTCAGCAGGGCCGCGACCGAGGCCCAAGCCTCCCGGCTGAGCCAACTGCTGCGCCACTGGCTGAAAGCCTTGAGCGCGCGTTCGGGATGGCCAAGGTGGAAGGTCGAAGCAATCAACCCGCCCACCGCCAGCAGATAGGCCAGCGCGAAGAAAACGAAGGCCACCCAGCCGGTCACGGCAGGCAGGCCGATGCCAAGCCACGCCAGCAGGCCAAACCCCATGCCCGACAGGCTGCTGAACAGAATAACAGACGGTGCCGGATGCATCAGAGCTTCTCCAAAGTGCGGTCAAGCCAACCGAGGAACCCTTTGGGGCCGCTGTCGATCGGGGCAAGGAAGGGGGCCAGCACGTCGATATCGCCGCTGTCCTCTGGGCCTTGCAACTGGTCGCGCGGGCGGGGCGGGAGGTATTTATTGACTGGCTTGGTGCCCTGCTCCGGCATGAGGTCCAGACCGCCGCGCTCGGCCACCAATTGGCTCACCGCGCTTTCGGGATCGCCAAGATCGCCAAAGTGCCGCGCGCCAGCGGGGCAGGTGCGCACGCAGACGGGCTGTCGGTCTTCTTCGGGCAAGTTCTCGTTATAGATACGGTCGACGCAGAGGGTGCATTTCTTCATCACGCCCGCGGCCTGATCCATCTCGCGCGCGCCGTAGGGACAGGCCCATGCGCAGAGGCCACAGCCGATACAGTCGCTCTCGTTGACCAGCACGATGCCGTCCTCGACGCGCTTGTAGCTCGCCCCTGTGGGGCAAACGGTGACGCAGGGCGCGTCATCGCAGTGCAGGCAGGATTTCGGGAAGTGGACGAGTTGCGCGGCACCGGCCTCGGGCTGCACTTCATAGCTGTGCACGCGGTTGAGAAAGGTGCCCGACGGGTCCGCGCCATAGGCGTCTTGGTCCGACAAGGGCGCGCCGTAGTTCTCGGTGTTCCAACCCTTGCAGGAGATCACGCATGCATGGCAGCCGACACAGGTATCAAGGTCGATCACAAGGCCGAGTTTGCGGTCGGTCTGTTGTGGGAGCGTGGTCATGGCTGGCGGTCCTGAGGGGTCTTGAGCGGTGCGGCGCGGAGGGAGGCGGTCATTTGCCCACCTTCCACGCAATGTCCTGCGGCGCGGGCGGAACGGGGGAGCGTTGCGGCGGAATTTCCGGCTGCGCCTCGGCGGGGGCGTCGGTCTTTTCGATATGCACTTTAAGGTCGAACCACGCGGCCTGTCCGGTGATCGGGTCGGAGTTCGACCACCGCAAACCGTCGCCTTTGGGTGGCAGCAATTCGTGGATCAGGTGGTTGAGCAAGAAGCCCTTGGTCGCCTCGGGCGCGTCGCGGTCCAGCGCCCATGCGCCTTTGCGTTTGCCGATGGCGTTCCATGTCCAGACCGTTTTGGGGTTCAGGGCCGCCATCTCCATCACCGGAACGGTAATCCCGCCGTGCGGAGAGGTCACGTGCGCCCAGTTGCCGTCCTGCAGCCCCTTGGCGCGCATGATCGCGGTGGGCAGGTAGAGCGGATTGTGCCCGTGCAATTGCCGCAGCCAAGCGTTCTGACTGCCCCATGAATGGTACATCGCCATGGGCCGTTGGGTGAGGGCGTGGACATCATAGCCCTGCGTGCCTTCAGGGTCGCTTTCATACCAGATTGGCAGGGGCGACATGGTCTGCTTAATCCGGTCGCGCAGATGGTCAGGGGGCTGGCGGTCGCCGTGGCCTTCGGCGGCAAGCTGAAAGCGGCGCAGCGGCTCGACATAGAGCGAAAACAGATAGGGCTGCGGCGCGTCATAGATGCCCATGCCGACGGCCCAATCTTGATAGGCGGCGTTCCACGGCTTGTAGTAATTCGCGCCCTCGGGGATGTGATTGACGAAGAAACCGCCGTTTTCGATATAGCGGTCGATCTGCTCGGGGTTCGGCGCCCCGCGTCCGGCGTCTTTGCCATCTTCACCGCGGAACCCGGCCAGCGGCCCAATGCCCGGACGGCGTTCGTGGCTGGTAATGTAGTCGGCGTAGTCTTTGTATTTCTGGCTGCCGTCCTCGTTCACGAACCCCGGCAGGCCAAGCTTCGCGCCCAGATCACAAAGCGCCGACTGAAAGCCGCGCACGTCGCGGTTGGGCTCTACCACGGGCCAACGGATCGCATCGGCGGCGGCGTCGGCCTCGCTGATCGGGCGGTCGAGCAGTGAGATACAGTCGTGCCGTTCAAGGTACGTCGTGTCGGGCAGGATCAGGTCCGCATAGGCCACCATCTCCGAGGAATAGGCATCGGAGTAGATGATCCGAGGGATGACGTAGTCGCCATTCTCGTCGGTATCGGTCAACATCTCCATCACCCCGCCGGGGTTCATCGAAGAGTTCCACGACATATTGGCCATATACATGAACAGCGTGTCGATCTTGTAGGGATCGCCTGCATGGGCGTTAGAGATCACCATATGCATCAGCCCATGGGCCGACATCGGGTTTTCCCATGTGAACGCCTTGTCGATCCGCGCCGGGCTGCCATCGGCGCATAGCGCCAGATCGTCGGGGCCATGCACGAAACCCAGATGCGGCCCGTCGAGCGGCCCGCCGGGCGTGGCTTTGCAATGTGGTTTGGGGTGCGCGGTGGCAGGTTTGGGGTAGGGCGGTTTAAAGCGGAAACCGCCCGGCACTTCGACGGTGCCAAGGATGATCTGCAACACATGCAGCGCCCGGCAGGTTTGGAACCCATTGGCATGGGCCGAGATGCCGCGCATGGCGTGGAAAGAGACCGGGCGGCCTGTCATCGTCTTGTGATGCTCGCCGCGGAAGTCGGTCCATGCGTGCTCAAGCTCGAACGCTTCGTCAAAGGCGACGCGCGCCAGTTCGGCTGCGATGGCGCGGATGCGCGGGGCGGGGATGCCACAGCGCTCAGCCACGGCTTCGGGCGTGTACTCTTCACCCAGATATTGCTCGGCCATCTGGTGAAAGACCGGGCGGTGCGTGATGCCTCCCGTGCGGTAGGTGGCGGCAAGGTCGGGGCGCACGCCGGGCTGGTCAAAGGGGGTCAGCTTGCCGGTCTTGCGGTCGACCACCAGCGCCTTGCCGTCCTCATCGCGCAGTTGCAGGCCATACTCCGGCGACTTCGGGTCGCTGTTCAGTAGCACCGGGGCGTCGGTGTAACGCGCAAGGTAATCCAAATCGATGCGCCCCGCCTTCATCAGGCAGTGGATCAGCGACAGGATGAACAGCCCATCGGTGCCGGGCGTGATGCCGACCCAATCGTCGGCAATGGCGTTATATCCGGTGCGGATCGGGTTCACCCCGATGACCCGCGCGCCGCGTTTCTTCAGCTTGCCCAGACCCATCTTGATCGGGTTGCTGTCATGGTCCTCGGCCACGCCAAACAGCATGAACAGCTTGGTGTGGTCCCAATCTGGCTGGCCAAACTCCCAGAACGCGCCGCCCATCGTGTAGATGCCCGCCGTGGCCATATTGACCGAGCAGAAACCGCCATGGGCCGCGTAGTTCGGCGTGCCGAAAGCCTGCGCCCAAAGGGACGTGAAGCTTTGCGACTGGTCGCGTCCAGTGAAGAACGCCAACTTTTCAGGCGCTTCGCGGCGTAGGGGCTCCAGCCAGTCGGTGGCGATCTGCAACGCCTCGGTCCAACTGATGCTCTCGAACTCGCCCGAGCCACGCGGGCCGACCCGTTTCATCGGATTGCGCAGGCGCGCGGGGGAGTTGTGTTGCATGATCCCGGCAGAGCCTTTGGCGCAGAGCACACCTTGGTTCACCGGATGGTCGCGGTTGCCCTCGATGTAGGCGACTTTGCCCTTTTTCATATGCACGTTAATGCCGCAGCGGCAGGCGCACATGTAGCAGGTGGTCTTGCGAACCTCGTCCGAGACCTTGGGCGACAGATCAAGCGGCGGCTGGGAATGCGTCATGGGCGGGCTGGGTCTTTCAGCAGGGCGAGCGCTTGGCGCGCGATATGTTTCTCTTCGGCGGCGGGGATGACCCAAGAGGGAATATTTCCCGCCCAGCGAAGGTTTGCAAGAACCTTTTCCCTCACCTCGGAATCGTTTTCGCCGATGCCCCCGGTGAAAGCGATGCCGTCGATCCCGCCCATGGCAGCGATCATCGACCCCGCCTGCCGGGTGATCCAGTAGCAAAAGTGGTCACGGGCGAAGCGGGCGGCATCGCTGTCTGTTTCCGCCAGTTGCCGCATGTCGGCAGTGAGGCCCGAAAGCCCCAGCAAACCGCTTTCGTGATGCAGCAGTGTCTGCGCCTCTTCCAACCCCATGTCGCGCACCAGATGCAGCACCGCGCCCGCGTCAATCTCACCCGCGCGGGTGCCCATGGTCAGCCCGCCGAGCGGCGAGAAACCCATCGTAGTGGCGACCGATTGCCCCTCTAGGATCGCGCAGAGTGATGCGCCATTGCCCAGATGCAGCGCCAGCAGGCGGCGGGGAAGGTCTGCGCCCGTGGTCTGGGGGAAATTCTGCACGAGGCTTTCATAGCTGATGCCGTGAAACCCATAGCGACGCAGGGCGGCCGTTTCGGCCCGGTCGGGCAAGGCGTAGCGGCGGGCGACATCGGGGTTGCTGCGGTGAAAGCCGGTATCAAAGGCGGCGACTTGCGGCAGGTCGGGCAGGAGCGCTGCCAGCGCGTCGATTGCGCCGAGGTGGTGCGGATTGTGCAGTGGCGCCAGCGGTTGAGCCTCGGCGATGGCGCTTCGGACGGCAGGCGTGATTGTCGTTGTCTCGGCCAGATCCGGGCCGCCATGCACGACACGGTGGGCGGCGGCCGTCAGGTCAGCGCCCGCAATCCCTTTTTGTTGCAGCCCGTTCAGAATGGCGCGGAAGGCGGTCTGGTGGTCAGGCAGATCAAGGCGCACCGGCGGAGCGTCTCCCAGACGCAGCGCGCCGGTCTGGCCGATGCCCTGCGCCTCAATCCGCAGACGCTCGGCCAACCCGCCGTCAAAGACCGCCGCCTTGATAGACGACGATCCCGCGTTGACGACAAGCACCAGCGCTTGGGTCACGCCTCAGACCTGTTGCGGGCGCATGTCATCCCGGCTGATTCCAGCGACAGAGACGGGTTTCTTCATCGCGTCCCGCCGGAAGGGCTCGCCCAACTCTTGGTTCAGCAGCACTTCGATGAAGGTCGTCTTGCCCTCGTCCATCTGCGCCTTGACCGCGCGGTCGAGTGCGTCGGTCAACTCATCCATCGACGACACTTGTACGCCCTCGACGCCGCAGGCTTTGGCCACCGCGGCATAGCTCACGTCCTGCGCCAATTCGGTGCCGACAAAATTGTCGTCGAACCACAGCGTCGTGTTCCGTTTCTCCGCGCCCCACTGGTAGTTGCGAAAGATCACCATGGTCACGGCGGGCCAGTCGTCGCGGCTGACGCTGACCATCTCGTTCATCGAAATGCCAAAAGCGCCATCCCCGGCAAAGCCCACCACAGGCACATCCGGGCAGGCAATCTTGGCCCCGCAGATCGCCGGGAAACCGTAGCCGCAGGGGCCGAAAAGGCCGGGGGCGAGGTATTTTCGGCCTGCCTCAAATGCCGGATAGGCGTTGCCGATGGCGCAGTTGTTGCCGATATCGGAGCTGATGATCGCCTCTTTCGGCAGGGTTTTCTGGATTGCGCGCCATGCCATGCGGGGGGACATCTTTTCCGGCTCGCGGTCGCGGGCGCGTTCGTTCCATGTGGTGCCGGGGTCGTCATCCTCATGATCCATTGAGGTGAGTTCCTGCGCCCATGCGGATTTGGTCTGGGCGATCAGGTTGCGCCGTTCCTCGCGGCCTGCGTCGCCCGCGCTGTCGCTCAGCCCGTCAAGGATCGTGCGCGCCACCTTACCCGCGTCGCCGACGATGCCGACGCTGACCTTCTTAGTCAGGCCGATGCGGTCGGGGTTGATGTCGACCTGAATGATTTTGGCGTCTTTGGGCCAATAATCGATGCCGTAGCCCGGAAGTGTGGAAAAGGGGTTGAGCCGCGTACCGAGCGCCAGCACCACATCGGCCTTGGCGATCAACTCCATCGCCGCTTTCGAGCCGTTGTAGCCCAGCGGCCCGACCGACAGCGGGTGCGAGCCGGGGAAGGCGTCATTGTGCTGGTAGCCGCAACAGACAGGCGCATCGAGCCGTTCGGCCAGTTTGCGTGCGTCGTCGATTGCGCCGCCGATGACCACACCCGCGCCATTCAAGATCACCGGGAACTTCGCGTTTGAAAGCAGTTCTGCCGCCTCGGCGATGGCCGTCTCGCCGCCGGAGGGCCGCTCGAACTCGACGATGGCGGGCAGGTCGATGTCGATCACTTGGGTCCAGAAATCGCGGGGAATGTTGATCTGCGCAGGGGCGGAGTGGCGTTTGGCTTGCAGGATCACCCGGTTCAGCGTCTCGGCGATGCGGGTCGGGTCGCGCACTTCTTCTTGATAGGCGACCATGTCGCGGAAGAGCGCCATCTGCTCGACCTCCTGAAAACCGCCCTGGCCAATGGTCTTGTTCGCCGCCTGCGGGGTCACCAGCAGCAGCGGGGTGTGGTTCCAATAGGCGGTTTTCACCGGCGTCACGAAATTGGTAATCCCCGGCCCGTTCTGCGCGACCATCATCGACATGCGCCCCGAGGCGCGGGTGAACCCATCCGCCATCATGCCGGAGTTACACTCATGCGCGCCGTCGTAGAAGGTGATCCCGGCGGCGGGGAACAGATCGGAGATCGGCATCATGGCCGAGCCGATAATGCCAAAGGCCGTGTCGATCCCATGCATCTGAAGGGTTTTGACGAAGGCTTCTTCGGTGGTCATTTTCATGGGTCGATCCTTTGGGCGTGGGGCAAAGCTTGGGGCAAATTACGGGTAGCCGCGGGCGGGGGTTAGGGCCAGAATTGGCCTAGCCCTAGGGCCAGATTAGCGCAGGCGGTCGATCTCTTCGGCGATCAGGCCAACCCCTTCGCCGATCCGTGCCGCGGGGATGGAGGAATAGGCCAGCCGGTAGTAATTCGTGGCCCTCTCTTCGCCCGCGAAAAAGGCGTGGCCGGGTTCAACCAGAACGTCCCGCGCGCGCAGGTTTTCGGCCAGTTGCGCGGTATCAACGCTTTCCGGCGCGCGCATCCAGAAGGACGATCCGCCATAGGCACCCCGGCCGGAGACGCGCAGGCCGTGCGTCTCAAGCGCTTCCTCCATGACGCGGCGACGCTCATGCAAGGCCAGCCCCATGCGACGGATCTGCGCGTCGTAATGGCCCAGAGACAGGAAATAGGCAGCAGTGCGCTGAATATGCCCCGGCGGGTGGCGCAGGACCGAGGCGCGCAGCGCGCGGGCCTCACGGATGAACGGCTCAGACCCCACCAGATACCCCAGCCGGAGCCCCGGAAAAAGCGATTTGGAGAAGCTGCCGACATAGATCACCCGCCCCTCATCATCGAGCGACTTCAGCGCGGGCGAGGCGGGTTTGAGGAAGGACATCTCAAACTCATAGTCATCCTCGACGATCAGCGCCTCAAGCGCGCGGGCGCGGGCCAAGAGCGCGCGGCGGCGGTCCATCGGCATGGTCGCATTGGTCGGGCATTGGTGGCTGGGCGTGGTGAAAATTACATCAGTGTCGGGGGGGATCGCCTCAGGCGGGAGGCCGTCTTGATCCACGCGCACCGGGGTGATGTGGCAGCGGGACTGGCTCAGGATACCGCTGAGCGCCGGATAGCACGGGTCTTCCAAAACGGCGCGGCGGCGTTGGGTCAGCAGCACCTGCGCGGTCAGCCAAAGCGCGTTCTGCGCGCCAAGCGTGATGAGGATTTGCTCGGGCCGTGCCGAGACGCCGCGCCGGGGCAGGATGTGGCGGGCAATGAACTCAATCAGTTGCGGGTCGTCTTGGTCGTAGTAATCGGTCGTCATCGAGGTGAAGTCGCGTTGGCCCAAGGCTTGCAACGCGCAGAGCCGCCAGTTCGCGTGGTCGAACAGCGTCGGGTCGGCTTGGCCGTAGATGAAAGGGTAGCGGTAGCTGGCCCAGTCCTGCGGTTTGGCGGCCAGCCCATTGGCGCTGAAGCGTTGGCCGATGGCGCGGGTCCAATCGATGGCGTCATCGGCCTCGGCCCGGGGCGCAAAGGCTGGGGGCGCGGGGGCGTTGTCGGAAACGAAATACCCCGACCGCCCGCGCGAGGTGAGGTAGTCATTCGCCAAAAGCTCGGTATAGGCGATGGTGACCGTGATCCGGCTGACGCGAAGATGCGCTGCGAGCTTGCGGGTGGAGGGCAGCTTCTCACCCCGCTGAAACCGACCCGAGAGGACGCCTTGAGCGATCATCTGTTGGATCTGCTGTTGCAGGGTGCCTTGCGCATCGGGGCGCAGGAAAAAGGTTTCGACGGGCAGGGCCATGGGGCGAAGGTTAGGCTGGCCTTAGGGGGAGTTCAATCTGGCATTACGGCCTGTCGAATTTACTTCGGCGCGTTGCCCGCACTTCCGTTCACCCTGCACCTCGCCTAAAAGTGTCGCATGAGCATCTCCGCCCCTCTTTTGATCGCCGTTGACGGCGGTGGCACCGGCTGCCGCGCCGCCATCGGCACGCAGCGTGATGGCATTCTTGGCCGTGCAACTGGGGGGCGCGCCAATATCGGCAATGACCCGGACAGAGCGCTCGCAAACCTGCGCGGCGCGGTGGAGGCGGCAGCGGCCGAGGCGGGGCTGCCCCTCACGGCACTTAAGGACGCCACGGCGTTCATCGGGCTCGCGGGAATGAACGTCGCGCAAGACGAAGCGCGGCTGCGCGCGGCGCTGCCCTATGCCCGGATCCACGCCGACGATGACCGCCCCGCCTGCGTGGTCGGCGCGCTTGGCGAAGGCGTGGCAGGCTGGCTGCTGGCCATCGGCACGGGTACGATTGTGGCCGCGACCGACGGCACGGCGTATCGCTATGTCGGAAGCTGGGGGTTTCATCTGGCCGATCAAGGATCAGGCGCATGGCTGGGGCGCGGCGCGTTGGATTTTGCGTTGCAATGCCATGACAGGGTGCTGCCGCACAGCGACCTGACCCGCGCTTTGTTGGCGGATTTCGGCGATGATCCAGAGGCTCTCGTTTCCTTCAGCCTGACAGCTCAGCCCGGAGACTATGCGGCATTCGCGCCCAAGGTCATCGCGGCTGCCGAGGCTGGGGACCGCCACGCGCAGGCACTGATGCAAGAGGGGGCGGCCTATTACCTCCGCGCGTTGAAGGCGCTGGATTTCGCGCCCGGCGACCCGCTCTGCCTGCTGGGCGGGATTGGCCCGCATTACGCGCGTTGCCTGCCAGAAGACCATCTGTCGGGGCTGATCGCGGCGCGCGGCACGGCGCTTGATGGGGCGTTTCATCTGGTCTGCAAGGCCGCAGCGGAAGAGGTTTTGCCATGAGCGAGATCGCGAGGGTTTTCACCGGGGCGGATATTCACGATGGAAAGCATCTGCACCACGGCAAGGTGCTGGCGCAGATGCAAGACGGCAGCCGCCGCATCCTTGCCTTTGAAGATGTGCCGCAGGGCATGCCGACAGAGCGGCTGCAGGCGGGGGTGCTCTGTCCCGGTTTCGTCGATCTTCAGGTCAATGGCGGCGGCGGGGTGATGTTCAACGATAGCCCCGATGCGGCCACCCTGCGGCGCATGGCCAAGGCGCACCGCAGCACGGGTGTCGTGGCGCTTTTGCCCACCTTGATCACCGACACGCCCGATAAAACCGAAGCGGCGATTGAGGCTGTCGCGGCTGCTATCGCCGAGGGGGTGCCGGGCATTATCGGGCTGCATCTGGAAGGCCCGCATCTGGCGCTATCGCGCAAGGGCGCGCATGACGGGGCGTTGATCCGCCCGATGGAGGCGGCGGATCTTGCCCTGATCCTGCGCGCCGCCGCGCTGCTGCCGAACCTTATGGTGACGGTCGCGCCGGAAAACACCAGCGCCGCGCAGATCGCCGCGATGGCCGAGGCCGGGGTCATCGTTTCGCTTGGCCATAGCGACGCGGATTACGAGACCTCTATGGCTGCTTTTGATGCGGGCGCGCGCTGCGTCACGCATCTGTTCAACGCGATGAGCCAGATGGGCAACCGCGCGCCGGGATTGGTCGGGGCGGCGCTGGCGCGAGACGGGGTTCACGCGGGGCTGATTGCCGATGGCATCCATGTGCATCCCGCCAGCATGCGCAACGCGCTGGCGGCCAAGGGCGAGGGGATTTTCCTCGTCAGTGATGCCATGGCGACGGCGGGCTCTGATATCGCGGGCTTCACGCTCAACGGGCGCGAGGTTTATCGCGCGGACGGGCGGTTGGCCTTGGCGGATGGTACCCTGGCGGGGGCGCACCTAGCGTTGGGCCGCGCGGTCCGCACGCTGATCCATGCGGTGGGAGAGCCGTTGGAAACCGCCTTGGCGCGGGCGATTTCGGGGCCGCTGGCACTGTTGCGCGATGACATGGGTCTGGGCCGGATCGAAAGCGCGGGCCAACCTTTGCTGCTGTTCGACCCCGAAAGCGGTGCGGTGGACCTGCTCGCCTAGCCTGCGACAAGCCGCCAGAAGAACACCGCGCTCATCCCAAAGCCGATGGCGGCGATCAGCCAGCGCACGGTTTGTTTCGGCAAGGCCCGCGCCAGCGGCGCTCCGGCATAGCCCCCTGCCGTGGCGGCCAGCATCATCAGCAACGCCTGCGGCCATGCGACCAGCCCGGCCAAGGCAAAAACCGCCACGGAAATCGATGAGAGCACGAAGCTCAGCCCGTTCTTGAGCCCGTTCATCCCGTGCAGGTCAGTCATCCCCCAAAGCGCGAAGAGGGCCAGCAGAACGATGCCCAAGCCCCCGTTAAAATAGCCGCCATAGACGCTGACCGCGAACAGGCCGAGCGCGCCTTCGGGTGTGACGCCGCGGGCATGGGATGCGGCAAAGGCGCGGATGCGGTCGCCCAGCAGGAAGGCCAGCGTCGCCGCGAGGAGCAAGAAGGGCACGACAACCGAAAAGGCCGCGTTGGACGAGACCAGCAGCAGGCCCGAGCCAACCACACCGCCCGCCAGCGTGATGAGGCTAAGCCGCAGCAACCGCTTGCGGTCAAAACCGCCCAATTCATCGCGAAAGCCGAAAGCCCCGGCAAGGTAGCCGGGAAACACCGCCACGGCACTGGTGGCATTGGCCGCCACAGGCGGCATCCCGGTAAAGACCAGCGCCGGAAAGGTCAGAAAGGTGCCGCCCCCGGCGATGGTGTTCAACACGCCCGCGCCAAAGGCCGCGATCAGCAAGATCGCGATATCGCTTAATGTGGTCATTGTCCCTCCCCACGCCATGCGGCGCTTGGAACCCTGTTAGGATCAAATCACGGCGATGCCAAGATGGGGGGGAGGCACGAAAAAGGGCTCCGACCGATGGTCGAAGCCCCAATAGCGCGAAATCGCGCGATGTCAGCCGTTTATGGGCAAGCTGCGACGTAGCGCTGGCCGTTGGAGTTCTGGTACACACATTTGCCGGACTGAGTCTGGCCGATGTAGTTGCCAGCCGCCGCACCAGCGAGACCGCCGATGATTGCGCCTTGAACCTTGTCGTCACCGCCTGAAACAGCAGCACCTGTGGCTGCGCCGAGGGCTGCACCTGTCAGGGCGCCTTGGCTGGGCGTGGTGCCGTTACAAGCGGCAAGAGTGGCGACCAGCGGAACGGCGATAAGGAATTTCTTCATGTCTTTCTCCCAAGTTACTCATTTGCCAACGCGGGGGGATTGGAAGAGGTTCCCGCGAAAGCGATGGATGTTAAGAAAAATTTTCAACGCGGGTGTGCGCGGCAATTTTCCATCTGTTGTCATGTTCGGGCAAGACAGAGGTTTAGATAGACGAAGGCGGCACCGGGTCAACCGATGCCGCCTGTCGCAGGCCTGAAAGCGCGGTTTTACGCCGAAGCGAAAACCCGGCCCAACGCGCCATCCACTGCGGTGATAATCTCATCAATATCATCGCGCGAGGCGATTAGCGCGGGCGAGAAACACAGCGTGTTGTTCTTGCCGGGCAGGGAGCGGTTGGTGGCCCCGATGATCACCCCTTGGGCCATGCAGTCCCCAACGACGGCCTGAATACGCTTTTCCTCGACGGGGTCGCGGCTGTCGCGGTCAGTGACCAGTTCGGCGCCCAAGAACAGCCCCTTGCCGCGCACATCGCCGATCACCTTGTGTTTGTCGGCCAGCGCATGAAGCTGCTCCAGCATGTAGTGGCCCATGTTGGTGGTGTTCTCCAACAGGTTCTCGCGTTCGATGATGTTCATGTTCTCGATGCCCGCGGTCGGCCCCGCGGTGCAGCCACCAAAGGTCGAGATGTCGCGGAAGTAGTTCAGCGGATCGCTGGCATCGTCCTTGAACATGTCAAACACGGCATCGGTCGTGACCAGACAGGCGATGGCGGCATAGCCTGAGGCGACGCCCTTGGCCATGGTCACCATGTCTGGCTGGATGCCGTAGTGCTGATAACCGAACCATGTGCCGGTGCGCCCGACGCCGCAGACGACCTCATCGATATGCAGCAGGATGTCGTATTTGCGGCAAATCTCTTGCACGCGCTCCCAATAGCCCTCGGGCGGGCAGATCACGCCGCCGCCTGCGGTCACCGGCTCTAGGCAAAGCGCGCCAACGGTTTCCGGCCCTTCGGCGAGGATCACCTTCTCGATCTGGTCGGCAGCCCAGACACCGTAGTTTTCCTGTGGCGCGCCGTCCTGCTCAAAACTGCGGTATTCAAGGCAGTGCGGCACCCGCACAAACCCCGGCGCGAAGGGGCCGTATTGTGCGTTGCGCTCGTCCTGCCCACCCGCCGAGAGGCAGCCGATGGTGGTGCCGTGGTAGTCGCGGTCGCGGTAGAGGATCTTGTGCTTCTTGCCGCCATAACGTTTGTGCGCGATCTGGCGGACCATTTTGAAGGCTTTCTCATTCGCCTCGGAGCCCGAGTTGCAGTAATAGACGCGATCAAGGCCGGGCATCTTGTCCAGCAGTTTCTCGGCGAAATGAGAACCGGGGATCGAGCCTGCGGAACCGGCGAAATAGTTCAGCTTGATCAGCTGGTCGCGCACGGCATTGGCGATGCTTTCACGGCCATAGCCTACGTTGACCGTCCAGACACCACCGGACACGGCATCAAGGTGCTCTTTGCCCTTTTGGTCCCAGACCCGCATGCCCTTGCCTTCGACAATGATGCGCGGGTCGGTCGTTTCATAGGGTTTGTGCTGGCTCAGGTGGTGCCAGATATGCGCGCGGTCGGCTTCGACAACGCGGGAGATGTCGTTCTCGTTGAAATTGCCGTCCATGGGGCAAACCTTTCTGTGCGAGTGGGCGAACCCACGAATGAAGCCCGCGCAGAGGCGGGGAATGTGCCTATCACATCACCGCGAAAGTTGCGCCACAAGTAGTGCCAGTTAGGTTTGTTCCTTAAGGCCAGCCGCCGGCGCAGATTTCTTTTAAAGAAATCGGGGCGGACTTTTTTAAAAAGTCCGGGGCCTTAAACGAAAACGCCGGGGTGGTGCCCCGGCGTTCAAGTTTACTTCGATTTCGGGCCGCTCTTGCCGCCCTGCTTGCCGATCTTATTCGGCGGGGTGAAGCGTTTGGACGGGTCGGACGCCCGTTTGTAGGACTTCTCACCGCCCGGCGTGGTGGCCGAGGTTGTCGGCTTGCCCTTGCCTTTGCGCGGTGCATCGCCTGCGGGCTTTTCCTTTTTCCAAACGGCTTTCGCCTTGGGCTTGCCGGTTGTTTCGCCGCCAGACTTAGGCTTGGGCGTCGCACCGGGCTTCATCGGACTGCGCTCGGTCTTGTGCGACTTTGGCGGGCGTTCGCCCTTGGGCGCGCGCGGTTTGTCGAACTTGGCCTTGTCGTATTTCGGCTTGTCGAACGACGCCGCACCGGGGCCATCCGCCGCTTTGGCGCGGGGTTTGCGCGGGGCGGGGGCGGCATCGGGATCGTAGTTATCACGCGGCGGGCGCGGGCCACGGTCGCGATCACCCTTGTAGCCGCCACCCGGCTTGGGGCCACGGTTGCCGCCGGGTTTCGGACCACGGGCCAGATCGGGGGCTTTGTCGAGCTGCGTCAGCACCGCGCCTTCTTCCAGCTTCATGTCGCCGCCAAGTGCGCTCAGCAGACCGGGAACCGAGGTTTCCAGCACTTCGACAAAGCTATGGCTGCCCTGCACACGGATCGCGCCGATATCGTCTTTGGTCAGATCACCGCGCCGGCAAAGCATTGGCAGCAGCGTGCGC
Organism: Sulfitobacter sp. HI0027; assembly: GCF_001634775.1. Taxonomy (NCBI): domain Bacteria; kingdom Pseudomonadati; phylum Pseudomonadota; class Alphaproteobacteria; order Rhodobacterales; family Roseobacteraceae; genus Sulfitobacter; species Sulfitobacter sp. HI0027. Next base: position 21,926 of record NZ_LWER01000098.1, on the reverse strand, counting down.
GGCTCGGCCCCGTCGTTGCGACCGGTCGAGATCGAGAACCAGACCGATTTGCCAAAGGCCGGGCGCGGTTTGTCGTCGCCGGGCGCACCGGGTTCTGCCAGTTCTTCCGGCGCGGATTGGCGCGCGCGGTAGAGGTTGACGAAAGCAGTGGCCAGTTGCTCGGCCGAGAATTGCTCGACCAGATTGGCGACAAACCCTTCGGCATCTTCCGGGATCGGGTCGGACCATGCGGAATCGGCCAGCAGGCGGGCTTCGTCTGCGGCGTTGACTTCGGCGGCGGAGGGCGGTGCCGCCCATTCCACTTTTAGCTTCGCGCCACCGATCAGACGGTTCGCCTTGCTGCGCAGTTTCGCAGGCACGATCAGGGCGGAAACACCCTTGCGCCCGGCGCGGCCTGTGCGGCCCGAACGGTGCAGCAGCGTGTCGGAGTTGCTGGGCAGATCGGCGTGGATCACCAGTTCAAGGTTCGGCAAGTCGATGCCGCGTGCGGCGACATCCGTCGCAATACAAACGCGGGCCCGCCCGTCGCGCAGCGCTTGCAGGGCGTTGGTCCGCTCAGACTGCGTCAACTCACCCGACAGCGCCACGACCGAGAACCCCCGGTTGGTAAAGCGCGTGGTCAGACGCGCCACGGCGGCGCGGGTGTTGCAGAACACGATGGCGTTTTTGGCCTCGTAAAAGCGCAGCACGTTGATGATCGCGTTTTCAGTGTCACGCGGGTGCACATTCAGCGCGCGGTATTCGATATCGCTGTGCTGTTTGGCTTCGCTCACAGTGGTGATGCGCTGCGCGTCGCGCTGGTAGGATTTCGCCAGTTTGGCAATCGCCGCAGGCACGGTGGCCGAGAACAGCAGCGTGCGGCGCTCTTCGGGGGATTCGGAGAGGATGAACTCAAGGTCTTCGCGAAAACCGAGGTCGAGCATCTCATCCGCTTCGTCCAGCACCACGGCGCGGATCGCGTCGAGGTTGATATTGTTGCGTTTGATGTGGTCACACAGACGGCCCGGCGTGGCGACGACGATATGTGCGCCCCGGTCCAGCGCGCGGCGCTCGGTCCGGGTGTCCATGCCGCCGACACAGGTGGTAACCACTGCGCCCGCTTTGCCATAAAGCCAGGTCAGTTCGCGGCTGACCTGCATCGCCAATTCGCGTGTGGGCGCGATAATCAGCGCCAGCGGTGCGCCTGCTTGGCCGAAATGGGTATCGTCCCCCAAGAGTGTCGGCGCGATGGCGAGGCCAAAGCCCACCGTCTTGCCCGACCCGGTTTGGGCGGAAACCAGAAGGTCTTGATCGTTCAGCGCGGGGTCTGTGACGGCCTCCTGTACGGCGGTAAGTGTTTCATAGCCCTGTTGGGCAAGGGCATCGGCAATAGTCTGGATCACGAAGGCTGTCCTGTCTTGAACGTTTGTGCGGGGGGCGGGCACGTGGGGTGCTACCAGCCACGGCAAAGGAATCCGACCGTCGGTAGAGGGTCGGGGATGGAATGTACATGGGGGTTTTTGGGCGAATTGTCACCCTTTTTACCTGTTTGGCGGGTTTGGAGGCCGGAATGGGCGGGGAAGTGCCATTTTAGTTCTGGTCCGATCCGCTCACATCTCGGTCAGGCCAATGGCGCGGCCGGGCGGCTTCGGTTAGCTATAACCAAAGCTGAAAGAGAGAGTGAGGCAATCTGGTGCAAAGCGATCTGCCCCTGACGCGAGATCTGGTGCTGGTTGGCGGTGGCCATGCCCATGCTCTCGTGCTGCGCAAATGGGGGATGGACCCGCTGCCCGGTGCGCGGCTGACGGTCATCAACCCCGGTCCCACCGCGCCCTATACCGGCATGCTGCCCGGTCATATCGCCGGGCACTACGGGCGGGATGAATTGGAGATCGACCTGATGCGCCTGTGCCGCCACGCCGGGGCGCGGCTGATCCTTGGGGCGGCGACGGGGATTGACCGGGCGGCACGCGAGATCACGGTCGAAGGGCACGGGGCCGTGGCCTATGACGTGGCCTCGATCGACATAGGGATCACGGCCAAGATGGACCTGCCGGGGTATGCGCAATACGCGGTCGGGGCCAAGCCACTTGATGTCTACGCAGCGCGCTGGCGTGAGTTTCTGGCAGCGGTGAAGGCGGGCGAACAGCCGCCCGAGGTGGCGGTGATTGGCGGCGGTGTGGCGGGCTGTGAGCTTGCCATGGCGATGGCTTTTGCGCTGCGTCAGGCGGGTGTGCAGCCTGCCGTGACGGTGGTGGAACATGGGCCAGACCTCTCTGGCATGGCGCCCCGGACCGCGGCCATGGTGCGGCGGCAGATGGCGAATTTGAGGGTGGCCCTTGCGCTTGATGCCAAGGTCACGCGCATCACCGATCGGCAGGTGATCCTGGCGGGTGGCCCGCCGATTTCGGCTGCGCTTTGTGTGGGCGCTGCGGGGGCGGTGCCGCATGGATGGCTCGGGCAAACCGATTTGCCGCTGCACGCCGGGTTTATCCGTGTCGGCGCGGATCTGGGGGTTGTGGATGATGCGGCACTCTTTGCCGTGGGCGATTGCGCGCATATGGAGGCCACGCCGCGCCCCAAAGCCGGGGTTTTTGCCGTGCGGGCAGCGCCGGTGCTGCATGACAACCTGCGCGCGGCGCTGAGTGGTGGTGCGCGGCGGGCGTTCAAACCGCAGAAACATTACCTCAAACTGGTCTCGCTCGGGGGGAAATCCGCCGTGGCTGAGCGGAACGGGCTGGCCCTTGGCGGGGCGCTGCTTTGGCAGTGGAAGGACCGCATTGATCGCAAGTTCATGGATCAGCTTGATGACCTGCCCGAAATGAAGGGCAATGCGCTGTCGGTTCCGACGGCCTCGGGCGTGGAGGAGGCGCTGGCGGGCAAGCCGCTTTGTGGCGGTTGCGGCGCAAAGGTGGGCGGCGCGGTGCTGGGCGATCTTTTGGCAAAGGTGCAGGGGCCAATCTCCAGCGATGTCGTTACCGGGGCGGGGGATGATGCGGCGGTGCTGCGCCAACCGGGCGGTGGTTTTCAGGTGATGAGCACGGACCACCTGCGCGGCTTCATCGAAGACCCGGCGCTGATGACGCGAATCGCAGCGGTCCACGCCTTGGGCGATGTCTGGGCCATGGGGGCCAAGCCGCAGGTGGCGCTGAGTTCAATCATCATGCCGCGCATGTCGCCCGCATTGCAGGCCCGCACGTTACGAGAGATCGCGGCGGCCGCGCAAGATGTAATGGCGGCGGCAGGGGCGCAGATTGTGGGTGGCCACACCACCATGGGCGCGGAACTGACCATTGGCTTCACGGTCACCGGCACGCGGGCGGAGATGCCCATCGGTGTCGGCGGCGCGCAGCCGGGGGATGTGTTGATGCTGACCCGGCCAATCGGATCGGGCGTAATTCTTGCAGGTCATATGGCGGGCAGCGCGCCGGGGCGGGTGGTGGCCGACGCGCTTGGCGCGATGGCCAGGCCGCAGGCGCGGGAGGCAGAGATTTTGGCAAACGCTCGTGCGATGACAGATGTGACAGGCTTTGGCTTGGCAGGCCATGTGCAGGCGATTTGCCGCGCCTCGGGGCTGGCGGCCGAGCTTTGGGGTGCGGCGGTCCCGCTCTATCCCGGCGCACAGGCGCTGTCGGATCGGGGGGTGGCATCGTCGCTTTTACCGGTCAATCAGGCGGATGCTCCGATAGAGGCCGCAGGCCCGGTGAACCCACTTTTTCACGACCCACAGACCGCTGGGGGGCTGCTGGCGGCCTTGCCAGAGGCGGCGGCGGAAGCAGCGCAGGCACGGCTAGAGGCTGCGGGTCTGACAGGCCATATCATCGGACGGCTGGAGGTCGGTGCCCCCTCTATGCGCCTGACGTAAACCGGGCGTTCAGCGCGGTGGCGGTCTCGGCCAAGGTGGTTTCGTTGAGGTCATCTAGCAGCAGCCGCTCTACCGGCGCGGGATTGCGGCTGGCGGCCTTGGCATAGCGCGGGTCGTAGTGTTGGCCGATCAGCCCTTCGGCAAGGGTGGCCCAATCGCCCGCGTGGGCTTGGGTCTGCCATTGGGTGATGGTCTCTGCGCTGTGATAGGGGCGCAGCTTGTCGATACGATCTTCAAGCAAGTCAGGGTCCGTCGTCAGGTCGTCATAGGCCCGACAGAGAAAACCCGCCCGCGCGGCCAAGGGTGCGGCGATCTCGACCCGAGGTGCGGCGAGCATCGCAGCCCAGAGCGCGGGAGGCAGGGTGATGCCACCGATTTTGCTGCTTTCCGCCTCGACCCAAGTTACCCGCGCGGGATCGAGCGGGGCTAGCGCTTGAGCCAAACGTGTCTCAAACATCTTTTGATGCGGCTGGCCGCCATCCACCGCGCCAAACAAAGAGCCGCGATGCTGCGCCAGCCCTTCAAGATCCAGCACCTGCGCGCCTGTCTGAGCCAGATGATGCAGCAGCCGCGTCTTGGCCGTGCCGGTGCCGCCTTCGATCAACATCAGCCGGTGTGGCAGGGGCGTGTCGTAAAGCGCTGCGACCACCAGACGGCGGTAGCTGCGATAGCCGCCGCGCAGAAGTTGCACACGCCAGCCGACCTGATCGAGAATTGTCGAGAACGCACCCGACCGCTGCCCACCGCGCCAGCAATAGACCAGCGGTTGCCAGCCGCCGTTTTTATCTGCCAGTGCCGTTTGTAAATGCCGCGCCGTGTTCTGCGCCACCAGCGCGCCGCCGATCTTGCGGGCGTCAAAGGGGCTGACACGTTTGTAAATTGTGCCGACCTCGGCCCGCTCTGCATCCGACAGCACGGGCAGATTGATTGCGCCGGGCAGGTGATCTTCGGCAAACTCCGCAGGGGCGCGCACGTCGATGATCGTGTCGACGTTGAGCGTGGCGAGGTCCGACAGGGCGGTGAGGGTGCAGGGGGTCATCTGGAGTTCCGGCAAAGCCCCGCGCCCCGTGATAGGGCGCGGGGGCAATGGCTCAGGCCTTGGCCGCGATCACCAGCACTTCAACCAGATACTCCGGCGTGGCGAGCTTGGATTCGCCGCAGGCGCGGGCGGGGGCGTTGCCCTCGGGCACCCAGGCGTCCCAGACGGCGTTCATCGCCGCGAAATCGGCCATGTCGGCCAGCCAGATGGTCGATTGCAGGATGCGGGTCTTGTCGCTGCCGACCTCGGCCAGCAGGGCGTCGACCTTATCAAGGCAATCTTGGGTTTGCTGGGCCACATCCGCACCTGCCGTGCCGACCTGACCGGCAAGGTAGATCACTTCGCCATGCTCGACGATTTGGCTCATGCGGGTGTTGGTGTGATGGCGTTTGATCTCGGTCATTCTGTCTCTCCTTTGACGTTGCAAAACTTGTGGCAGCTTTGCGTAGGAGAGGCCAGATCAAAGCCTGCGGGTCAGGCCTTCTCAGCCTTTCCGCCTGCTTCTGGGCCGCCCTCTTTTGGGCCGCCTGCTTTTTCCCAACCGCCAAAACCGTCCTTTAGGTGCGCCGCGTCAAAGCCCATGTCTTGCAGTGTCGCGACCGAGATGGCCGAGCGCCAGCCCGAGGCGCAGTGAAAGACGAATTTCTTGTCTTGGGCAAAGACCTCTTTGAAGTAGGGGCTGTCGGGGTCGACCCAAAACTCCAACATGCCGCGTGGGCAGTGGAACGCACCGGGGATGAACCCGGTACGCTCGCGTTCGCGGGGATCACGCAGGTCGACAAATTGCAAATTTTTGTCGTCCAGCATGGCGATGGCCTCAATGCTGTCGATCTCTTCGATCCGGGCACGGGCCTCAGAGACCATTTGGGCGGCGGTTTTCTTGAGGGCCATCGGGGTCTTCTCCTTACAGTTGGTTCAGCAGTGCTGGCGTGGGCCAGCCATCGACGGGGAGGCCGAGACGGGCCTGTTCCGCGCGGACGGCGGCACGGGTGCCGGAGCCGAGGATGCCATCTACATCGCCCACATCATAGCCCTTGGCTTGCAGTTTGCGTTGCAGCGTTTTCATCGCGTCGCCGCTAAGCCCCGGTTGCGGATTGCCTGCGTCGAAAACCTGTGCGCCTTCCAGCCGTGTGGCGAAATAGGCGGCGGTCATGACGTAGGTAAAGCTTTGGTTCCATTCGAAATAGACCCTAAAATTCGGGTAGGCGATGAAGGCTGGCCCGCCGCGCCCTTGTGGCAGCAGGACCGAGGCGGTCAGCCCCTCGGCCAGCGGCCCGTTGCGGGGGGACACGCCCATCGCTTGCCATTCGCTAACGGATTTGGTGGTCTCCAGCCCGCTTTGCGACCAGTCGAAGTCTTGCGGGAGGGTGACTTCGGCCAGCCAAGGCTCACCCGCCCGCCAGCCGAGGCTTTGTAGCATTTTGGCGCCCGACAGCAGCGCATCAGGGGCAGAGGTTTTCAGCGAGACTTCGCCATCGCCGTCGCCGTCCACGCCGTTTTCGATGATGTCGCGCGGCAGCATTTGCACCATGCCGATCTCACCCGCCCAAGCGCCGGTGGTGGTGGCGGGGTCGAATTCACCGCGCTCGAAAAGCTCCAATGCCGCGAAAAGCTGTGGGCGGAACAACTCGGGGCGGCGGCAGTCATGCGCCAGCGTGGCCAGCGCGTTGGCAGTGTTAAAGTCGCCTTGGATCGCGCCGTAATCCGTCTCAAACGCCCAGAAGGCCAGTAGCACGCCACGGCTGACGCCATACTCGGATTCAACCCGGTCAAAGACCGCGTCGTATTTTTCGCCATTGGCACGGCCTCGGTTGATCCGGTCGTTGGAGATCAGGTGCCGCGAAAATTCGATGAAGGGTTTTTGGAACACCCCTTGCGCCTGATCCGCGCGCAGCACGGCGGGGTCTTGGCGCAGGCCAGCAAAAAACCGATCGGCGGTGGCAGGGTCAGCCCCATTGGCCACGGCCTCAGATTTGGCATCCGCGATGAAGCTGGAGAAATCACCGCCACAGGCCGTTTGCGCAAAGGCGGTGGCGGGAAGGGTGAGAGCCGCAAGGGCGGCGGCTAGGAAATAGGGGCGCATAGGTATCCTTTTGGTCACAGACAGGCCAGAACTAGGGCGATTGCCCACATCACCAACCATGCCTGCCAGAGGCGGGTGATGGCCGCATCGATCTCCTGAGGTCCGATGACGCGCGCCCCCGCGCCGTGCACCCAAGGAAACTGCTGCACCTGCCCATCATAGCTGCGCGGACCGGCGAGGGCCACACCTATGGCCCGCGCCATGGCGGCTTCCGGCCAACCGGCGTTGGGCGAGCGGTGCAGCGCCGCGTCGGCCTTGATGTCGCGCCAGTGGTGCAGCACCCCGCTGGGCAGGGCGATCAGCAGCGCGGTGAGCCGTGCGGGGGCGAGGTTCAGCAGGTCATCCATCCGCGCCGCGGCCCAGCCAAAATCGGCGTAGCGCGGGGTGCGGTAGCCGATCATACTGTCGGCGGTGTTGACGATCTTATAGACCAGCAACCCCGGCAGCCCACCCAGCAAGAACCAAAAGGCAGGGGCGATGATGCCGTCGCTAAGGTTTTCCGCGCCGCTTTCGATGGCCGAGCGTGCCACGGCGTCTGGGGGCATCTCGGCAGTGTCGCGGCTGACGATCATCGCCACCGCGCGGCGGCCTGCGGGCAGCGATTGGCGAAGCCCATCAGCCACAGCGCGGAGGTGTTCGACGAGGGAGCGTTGCGCCAGCAGAATGGCGGCGATGATGATCTCGGCCAGTGGGCCAAGAAGGCTCAGCACCCAGCCAAGGCACGCCATCCCGATCATCAGCGCCAGCAGCAGCGCCACGCCCTTGGCACGCCGCGAATGGCCGTGGTTCAACCGACGATCCCCCCAGCCGATCAATCGCCCCATCAGCACCGCCGGATGCGGCAAGCGCCGCCAGAGCCATGCCGGTTCTCCAAGAGCCGCGTCGAGCAGCATGGCCAGCACGAGGATCGCGGCCGTGCTCATGCCAGCGCCTGCTCCAGCCGTGCCCAACCGTCGGCGGGCGGCAGGCCAAGGCGCAGCCAGCGTGGGTTATAGGGGAAGACGCGGGTCCAGATGTGATGCTGGGCGAGGCGTTCCTGCCAAGCTAGCGCGTTGTCGACCTCATAAAGCCGGAAAAGCGGGGTGCCGCCGAAGATCTGCGCCCCCGCTTCGGTCATCATTGTGTCGAGACGGGTGGCGTCAGTCGCCAACCGGGCCCGCATCGCTTCGGCCCAAGCGCCATCCCGCAAAGCCGCCGCGCCGATATGCAAAGCCGGGCCGCTTACCGGCCAAGGGCCGAGCATCTGGCCAAGCCGTGCCACCAAAGCCGGATCGCCGATGACAAAACCCAGCCGCAGCCCGGCCAGCCCCCAGAACTTGCCAAAGCTTTTGAGGATCAGCGTGCCGGGTGTCGTGGCCTGCGCCATGAGGGTGGCGTCAGGCGTGATGTCGCAAAAGCTCTCGTCGATAATGCTGAGGGGGGCGGGGGTCTCTGACGCTTGCCAAAGCCGCCCGTCGGGGTTGTTGGGGTGCACATGGACGGCGGCATCGGTGTTGCCCTCTTCGACCACCTGCCAGCCGCTCTCGGCAAAGCTTGCGGCATGTTCATTGTAGGTCGGGCCGGGGATGCGCACGCGGCCTTTCGGGGCGAGCGCCGGGATGCGCGCAATGGCCGAGGATGCGCCCGGCACGGTTAGCAGCGCAGCATCCGGTGGCACCTTCCAGAAGGCGCGGGCGGCCTCCACAAGCGCGGTTTGCGCTGCGGCATCGGGAAGCGCGTTCCACGCCTCAGCAGGCAGGGCGGGGATCGGATAGGGCTGCGGATTGATCCCGGTCGACAGGTCGATCCACTCCGCCCGCTGCCCGCCGAAACGCGCCGCTGCCGCATCGACACCGCCGCCGTGGTCGCGCTGATCTGGCTGTTGCATCCTCGTCCCCCTGCCGTTCTTGCTGCGGTGAAAGCGCAAAAGCGCTGCGCGATCAAGCGCCTTCCGCAAGGCAGGCAGGGGGAGGAGGGATCAGCCGCGCCCGTGCGGCGCGTCGAAATCCAGCACCGGGTTGATCGGGATGATCCGATGCGGGTTAATCGTGTCGTGGCTGTAGTGGTAGTGCCGCACGATATGGTCGAAGTTCACCGTCTCGGCCACGCCCGGCACCTGATAGAGTTCGCGCGTATAGGCCCAGATGTTCGGGTAATCGACGATCCGGTTGCGGTTACACTTGAAGTGCAGGTGATAGACCTTGTCGAAGCGCACCAGTGTGGTGAAAAGCCGCCAGTCGGCCTCGGTCATCTTGTCGCCCGCGAGGTAGCGATTCTGTGACAGGATGTCTTCGATCCAATCCAATGTGTCAAAGAGCGGATGCACGGCAGCGTCATAGGCCTCCTGCGTGGTGGCGAAACCGGCTTTGTAGACGCCGTTGTTGAGCGTGTCATAGACGCGGGCGTTCACCTCTTCGATGCGGTCGTGGAGGGGGGCGGGGTCGTAGTCATCGCTGTTGCCGGTCAGCTCATCAAAGGCGCTGTTGAACATGCGGATGATCTCGGCGCTCTCGTTGCTGACGATGGTCTCGCGCTCTTTGTCCCAGAGGATCGGCACGGTGACGCGGCCCGTGAAATTGGGATCGGCACGGGTATAGATGTCGCGGGCATAGGGCAGGCCAAAGAGGGTATCGCCAGTGGCGCCGGGGAAATCCGTGTCAAAGGTCCAGCCTTCGCCCAACATGTCGGGGTGTACGACCGACACGCCGATGTGATCCTCCAAGCCCTTCAACTGGCGGAAGATCAGCGCGCGATGTGCCCATGGGCAGGCATAGCTGACATAGAGGTGATAGCGCCCCGATTCTGCTTTGAACCCGCCGTCGCCGCTGGGGCCGGCGCTGCCATCGGCGGTTACCCAGTTGCGAAACTTCGCTGCGGCGCGCTCAAACTTGCCGCCTGAGGATTTGGTGTCATACCATTTGTCTTGCCATTTTCCGTCAACCAAAAGGCCCATCTTGTTCTCCTTTGCGCATTTGAGGGTATATCTAGGGCAGGACGCGCGGACTGCACATCTTCATGGGCGCGCAGCCGCCCTGCGCTGGCGCAGGCTGCCGAAACGTCATCAATTCTTAACTTGAATTTCCTACGTTTTAGCCCAGCTTAGAAGGCATCAGCGGGGGGAAGATCATGGAAGAATTTCTGACCAAGGAAATACAAGCGGGGCTAGATGCCGCGCGCATGGAAAGCCTGCGCAAAGGGTCTCGCCTGCGGCTTGAGGTGGGCGGTGATGTCTACCGGGTGCTGCGTATGTGGAAGACCGGTTTTTCCATCGATGCGGCAGATGCGCCCAAGCTGCGCGGGCTGGTCGATCTTTATGATGGCAGCCTGCATCTGTTCCAATGTTTGATCGTGGCGAGCGAGGAAGAAGCGGGCGAAATGCGTTATGAGTTCAAACGCGCGACCGCCGTGGCAGACCGTCCGCCGCTTGATTTCGAGCGTCCCGCCGATGCGCCACTGGGGCTGATCGAAGATGGCCGCGCCTGAAAGGGCGGCACGGCGGGCCAGTCCCGCCGCGCCATTTTCCGATTATTGTAGATCGCTGAAAGCTTTTACGAGCCGGTCGCAAGCTTCCTCGACCCGCGCGCGCGGGGTGGCGAGGTTGAAACGCATGAAGCTTTCGCCCCCCGTGCCGAAGGTGGCGCCGTGGTTGGCTGCGATGGCGGCGCTTTTCTCGACACGTTTCTGAAACTCCCCCGGGTCCATCCCGGTGCCCGAAAAGTCCACCCAAGCCAGATAGGTCGATTCCAGCGGCATCGAGCGTAGCCCCGGAATCGCGTTCACCGCGTCATCGAAGAGCTGCCGGTTTCCGTCCAGATAGGCGGTCAGTTCATCCACCCAAGCGGCCCCCTCGGGGGAATAGGCCGCCGTTGCCATGATCAGCCCGAAGGAGTTCGCCGAGACGCCCAAAGCCGCCATGCGCTGGGCGAAGCGTTGGCGCAGCTTGGGGTCGTGAATGATGACGTTCCCGGTATGGCCGCCGGCGATGTTGAAAGTCTTGGTCGTGGCGGTCATCATCACCAGACGGTCTTCGATTCCGCCGATATGCGCCATGGGGATGTGCTTGTGCCCCGGCATCACCAGATCGTGGTGGATTTCATCCGAGACCAGCACCAGATCGTGCCGCTTGGCGAAATCGGCCACGCCTTGCAGTTCCTCGCGGCTCCAGACGCGCCCGCCGGGGTTATGCGGCGAGCAGAGGATCACCATTTTCTCATCCCCGGTCATCAGGGCGTCATAGGCGTCGAAATCCATCTCGTAGCGGCCCGAGGCATTGGTCAGCGGGCATTCCACCACGCGCCGCTCGGCGGCGTTAATCACGCGGGCGAAGGCGTGATAGACCGGGGTGAACAGCACCACGCCATCACCGGGCTGGGTGAAGGCATCGACGCACATCGCGGTGCCGTTCACCAGACCGTGGGTGGTAAAGATCGCATCGGCGTCGACCTTCCAGCCGTGACGGTTTTCCATCCACCATTGGATCGCGGCAAGGTATTCGCTGTCGTCGCCGAAATACCCGTGCACCCCGTGGTCGATCTGGGCCTGAAGCGCGTCCTGCACCACCTGCGGGGGGCGGAAATCCATGTCGGCCACCCACATGGCGATGCCCGTGTCTGCAGGCACGCCATAGATCGCTTCCATCTTGTCCCATTTCGAACAATGGGTGCCGCGCCGGTCGATGATGTCGTCAAAGCTCATGCTGGTCTCTCCTGATATTGCGGCCAAGCTAACGGCTGCCACAGGCGCTGCAAGCCCCCGGTTGCGCGATGCCCGGGCATGGCCTAAATGAGCGGGATGAAACGCCCGATCCTTTTGCACCCCGATCCACGGCTCAAGAAAGCCGCAGCCCCTGTCGCCGACCTCAGCGACGAGCTGCGCGTGCTGGGCGATGATATGTTGACCACCATGTATGATGCGCCGGGCATCGGCCTTGCCGCGCCGCAGATCGGCGTGCTGAGCCGTGTCATCGTGCTCGATTGCGTCAAGGAAGAGGGCGAAGCGCCGCGCCCGCTGTTGATGTTCAACCCTGAGATCGTGGCTTCTTCGGATGACCTCAGCACCTATGAAGAAGGCTGCCTGAGCATTCCTGAGCAATACGCCGATGTGACCCGCCCGGCTGAGGTTGAGGTCCGCTGGCTCGACCGTGACGGCAAAGAGCAGCAGGAGGCGTTTGACGGCCTCTGGGCGACCTGTGTGCAGCATGAGATCGACCACCTTGATGGGAAACTGTTCATCGATTACCTCAAACCGTTGAAGCGCCAGATGATCACCCGCAAGATGGTGAAACTGAAGCGCGAGTTGGCACGCGGATGAGCGTGCAGGAGGTACTTCGCTGGCCCGATCCGCGACTGGCCGAGACCTGCGCGCCGATCGAAGAGATCACGCCAGAGATCGAAACGCTGGCCGCCGATATGTTGGAGACGATGTATGCCGCGCCGGGGCGGGGCCTTGCCGGGCCGCAGGTCGGCGCGATGCTGCGGATTTTCGTGATGGATGCGGGCTGGAAAGAGGATAAGTCCGACCCGCTGGTCTGCATCAACCCGATGTTTCAAGAGATCGGCGAAGAGCGCGTGACCAATACCGAAGGCTGCCTAAGCATTCCGGGCATCAGCACCGACATCTCGCGCCCGTCGCAGGTGCAGATGGTTTGGACCGGGCTGAACGGTGGCCGCTATGTGCAAAGCCTTGAGGGTGCCGCCGCGCTGATCGCGCAGCATGAGATGGATCACCTTGACGGTGTGGTGACCTTCGATCACCTCGACGCGGAGACCCGCGCGGCTAAGATTGCGGAGTTCAACGCACAATGACCCTACGCCGCTACGTTGCATGGCCCGACAAACGCCTGCGCAGCCCCGCCGCGCCGATTGAGGCGGTGACGGATGAAATCCGCACCCTTTGGGACGACATGATCGAGACGATGGACGCGATGCCGGGCGTCGGCCTTGCCGCGCCGCAGATCGGGGTGATGTTGCAAGTCGCCGTCGTCGATGCCTCCGAGGCGCGCAACAAGCGCATCCGGCTGGCAAACCCGGTGATTATAGACGCCTCTGCCGTGCTGCACCCTTATGAGGAAGCCAGCCCGAACCTGCCCGGTTTCAGTGCCGTGATCCGCCGCCCCCGCGGCGTGAAGGTGCGGTTCCTTGACGAGACGGGTGCCGAGGTTGAGCGTGATTTCGTCGGGCTTGAGGCCGTCAGCGTGCAACACCAGATCGACCATCTGGCGGGCAAGATGTATTTCGACAACCTCAGCAAAACCAAGCGTGACATGCTGTTGCGCAAGGCACGCAAACAGAACGGCTGACGGCTCCCCCAAGGCGCTGTCCGGCAGGAGTTAACAGATGCGACTGATCTTCATGGGCACGCCCGATTTCTCAGTGCCGATCCTCGATGCGCTGGTGCAGGCCGGGCATGACATCTGCGCCGTCTATTGCCAGCCACCACGCCCTGCGGGCCGGGGCAAGAAACCCCGCCCCAGCCCGGTGCAGCAACGCGCCGAAGAGATTGGCCTGCTGGTGCGGCATCCGGCATCGCTTAAACATCCCGAGCCGCAAGAAGAATTCTCTGAACTCGACGCTGACGCGGCGGTGGTCGTGGCTTACGGTCTGATCCTCCCGCAGGTCATTCTGGATGCGCCGAAACAGGGCTGCCTGAACATCCACGCGAGCCTGCTGCCGCGCTGGCGCGGGGCGGCCCCTATCCACCGTGCGATCATGGCGGGCGATGAAAAGACCGGCGTTTGTATCATGCAGATGGAAGCGGGGTTGGACACCGGGCCGGTGCTGCTCTGCGAAGAGACCGAGATCGGTGCGGCGGAGACCACAGCGGAACTGCACGACCGTCTGAGCGCCATGGGCGCGGTGGCGATCAACAAGGCGCTGTCGCAATTGTTGCAGCTTACCCCGCAGCCCCAACCCGAAGAAGGCGTCACCTATGCCGCCAAGATCGACAAGGCCGAGGCCAAGATCGACTGGACCCGCCCCGCGGTTGAGGTGGATCGTATGATCCGTGGCCTTTCACCCTTTCCCGGGGCGTGGTTCGAGATTGACGGACAAAGGGTCAAAGTGCTGGGATCGGTGCTGGATGAAGGCACAGGTGCTGCGGGTGAGGTCTTGTCGGATGATCTGCGTATTGCCTGCGGCGAGGGTGCCGTGCGACTAACGCGCTTGCAGCGCGCGGGCAAGGGAGCACAGGACGCGGATGTGTTTCAGCGCGGCGCACAAATCGCGGTGGGGCGGCGCTTGGGCTAAGGCTGAGGCGTCAGCTTTTCGGCGGGGTGCTTTTGTAGACTGGCAAGTGCCAGCCGAAATACAGCGATCCGGCCCGAAGCACCCAAGTCGTCACGGCACAGGCCAGCAGCGGATAGAGCCTCCCGTCGAAATAGGGCGACAGCAGCACCGCCACCGCAGCGCCAGACAGAGCCGCCGTGGCGTAGAGTTCGCCTTGCGTCAGCACCAGTGGCAATTGGCCCACCACCACATCGCGCATCAGCCCGCCCATACAGCCGGTGATCATGCCCATGACGATGATGATCGGCGCGGATTGCTCTTGGGACATCGCCACACCGACCCCCGCCGCGACGGCAACGGCCAGTGCCAGACTGTCGAGCCAGATCAACGTGCGAAAGCGGCTTTCCAGAAGGTGCGCGGTGAAAAACACCACCAGCGCCGCCACGATGGCCACGCCGAGCATACTGGGCGTTTCTATCCAAAAGATCGGGTTGCGGTCGAGCAGGAGGTCACGGATCGTGCCGCCGCCCACGGCGGTCAGGCAGGCGATAAAGGCAAAGCCCACGATATCGAGTTGCGCACGGCTGGCGACCAGCGCGCCGGTGATGGCAAAGACCAGCACGGCGGCATAGTCCAGCAGGGCCAGCAGGGTCACTTCTTGCCGCCCGGTTTGAAGGGGGCCATGCCAGCGCGGGCCAGTTCATCGGCGCGTTCGTTTTCGGGGTGGCCGGCGTGGCCCTTGACCCATTTCCACGTCACATTATGCCGCGCGTTCGCCGCATCCAGCCGCTGCCAAAGCTCGGCGTTTTTGACGGGCTTCTTGGCGGCATTTTTCCAGCCGTTTTTCTTCCAGCCGAAGATCCAGCCTGTAATGCCGTTTTTGACGTAGTTGCTGTCGGTTACGATAGTGATTTCTGTCGTACGGCTGAGCGATTCCAGCGCCGAGATCGCGGCCATCAGTTCCATGCGGTTGTTGGTGGTTTGCGCCTCGCCGCCCTTCAACTCGCGTTCCTTAACGATCTTGTCACCGTCCATCGCGCGCATCAGCACGCCCCAGCCGCCGGGGCCGGGATTGCCTGAGCAGGCTCCGTCTGTGTAGGCGTAAAGGTCTGGCATGTCGGCTCCCGTCGCGGTTTCAACGCGGTTTAGGCGGCTGGCGCGTGGCGGTCAATCAGGCGGGTTGGCGCAAGACGCGGGGCACCTTGAACTCAACGTTTTCCTGCGCGGTTTCGACCAGTTCGGTGGTCACGTCATAGCGCGATTTGAAGGCGTCGATCACTTCGTTGATCAGCACTTCGGGGGCCGATGCGCCCGCCGTGATACCGATGCTGCCGATCCCATCAAGCGCGCGCCAATCGATGTCATCAGCGCGTTGCACCAGTTGCGCATAGGCGCAGCCCGCGCGGGCGCCGACTTCGACCAGACGTTTAGAGTTCGACGAATTTGGCGCGCCGACCACCAGCATCGCGTCGCATTTGGGCGCCATGGCTTTGACGGCTTCCTGACGGTTGGTGGTGGCGTAGCAGATGTCTTCTTTATGCGGGCCGATGATGGCTGGGAACCGCGCCTGAAGGGCTGCGACGATATCGGCGGTGTCATCGACGCTGAGCGTGGTCTGGGTGACATAGGCCAGCTGCGCCTCATCACGCACGGCGACACCGGCCACATCGTCGGGCGTTTCGACCAGCAGCACATCGCCATCGGGCAATTGGCCCATGGTGCCGACCGTTTCGGGGTGGCCTGCGTGGCCGATCATGATGATCTGCAGGCCTGCATCGGCATGGCGCTGCGCCTCGATATGGACCTTGGAGACCAGTGGGCAGGTGGCATCGACATAGATCATATTGCGCGCCTGCGCCGCCGAGGGCACGGATTTCGGCACGCCATGGGCGGAAAAGATCACCGGACGGTCGTCGGGGCATTCGGAGAGTTCCTCGACAAAGACCGCGCCCTTGTCGCGCAGCCCGTCGACGACGAATTTATTGTGTACGATCTCATGGCGCACATAGACTGGGGCGCCCCATTTCTCGAGCGCCATTTCGACGATCTTGATCGCCCGGTCCACGCCCGCGCAGAATCCGCGCGGCGCGGCGAGGTAGAGGGTCAGGGGCGTGTTGGTCATGCGAAGTCTCCGAACGGCTTGGCGCAGAGGTAAGGGCTTGGGCGCGCTTCGTCCAGCCCGTCAGCCTTTCTTGGGCGCAGCCTCGCCCGCGGTGCCGTGAACGAGGGCGGCGGCCTGCGCCCGGTTGCGGATGCCCAATTTGCGGTAGCCCGATTTCGCATAGTCCGAGACGGTGTGGATCGAGAGGTTGCAGCGATGCGCGGTTTGCTGGCGGGTGTAGCCATGGGCCAGCAGGTTCACCACTTCGGCTTCGCGCGGGCTGAGTTTGCCAAAGGCCGATGGGGTCTCGGGCAGGGGCAACGGGGCGGTGCCGGTCAGGTCTTCGATGCGGCGGTGCATCAGCAGGCAAAAGAGGCGAAGATCCTCGGCCACGTCGCTAAAGCTCCGTACAAAGTCATCGGCTTCCATCCAATTGCCGATGATGAAGCCACCGAAACGTTCTGATCCTTTCAGCCGCATGGGCACCGCAAAGGCGGCGTGCAAACCTTCCCGTCCTGCGCGTGCGATCAGCGAATGCTCAGAGGGGGTAACATCGGGGTAAAGGTGCACGAAGGCCTGACCGATTGTCAGGACTTCATAGCTGGTGCACGAATGGTGGAGAAAGGGGTCATCCTCGGGGGGGAGATCATCGTAAAGGTCGGGGATGGTGGATAAAAACTGGGCATCTTTGAAATCTGCCCCGACGCTGATGTGAATGGCGTGGGTGAAACCGATCTGTCGCAGCGCCTCTACAATGCCGTCCCAGAGCCTGCCGACATCCTGTAGCTTTTCCAGCCGCGCCGCATCATCGAAAAGCATCGTCCCTCACTTTAACCCCCCTTTTTCGGGGGGTCGTCTACTCCTACGGGAACGGGTACTGTGGGATCAAGGGGAACGCATGGGTTCATGTGCTGTATTGTATCTTCCCTGGGGTATTTTAGAAATTTCACAGGCCAGTGACGCCATTGTCACTGGTCTGTTATTCGTCTGCCTGCCCCCTCGGAGGCAGGCACAAGAAAGCCACTGCTGCGGCTAGCAACATGGTTTTGGGCGGAAATAAGGCGGTTTGCGCTTAGTCTTGCGAGGTCGAGATCGGATCGCGCGGCGGACGGCCAATGACATCACGCAGATCGTCAAGCTCGATAAAGTTGTCGGCTTGGCGACGCAGATCGTCAGAGATCATCGGCGGCTGGCTGCGAATCGTCGACACGACAGAAACGCGCACGCCTTGGCGTTGCAGGCTTTCGACCAGCGGGCGGAAATCGCCGTCGCCGGAAAAGATCACGATATGGTCGACACGCGGTGCCAGTTCCATCGCATCAACGGCCAGTTCGATGTCCATGTCGCCTTTGACTTTGCGCCGGCCCATGCTGTCGGTGTATTCCTTGGCCGGTTTGGTGACCATGGAAAAGCCGTTGTAGTTCAGCCAGTCAACAAGCGGGCGGATGGGTGAATATTCATCGTTCTCCAAAAGTGCGGTATAGTAGAAGGCGCGCAGCAGCTTGCCGCGGCGCATGAACTCTTGCCGCAGCAGCTTGTAGTCGATGTCGAAGCCCAGCGTCTTTGCCGCGGCATAGAGGTTGGAGCCATCTATAAAAAGCGCCAACCGCTCATCTTTGTAGAACATTAATCTATCCTTTCGGCAGGCTTCGCCGTATTCCCGGTTTGAACTGTAATCGCCACGGATTAATAAATCCGTGACCTCTGGCGATGCCCCCACATCAGGGTGCATAACTAAGGCTTTTTAACGATGTCGCAAGACCCCGTGGGTATGGAATTAAGCAGTAGAGAGCCTATACGAAAGTATAGTCTCCTGATCGCGCTTGGCGGGAACCTCGGCTCTTCTGTCGGTGCGCCGCAGGAAACCCTGAAGTCGGCTTTGAAGCTGTTGCAAACCTCCGGCGCGGTGATTCGCGCGACCAGTGCATTCTATCATACTCCGGCTTTTCCCGCAGGAGCGGGGCCCGATTATGTGAATGCTGCAGCACGTCTGGAGGCACCTTGGGATCCGGCCAAAGCGCTTGGCGTCCTGCATCGGATCGAGGCACAGTTGGGTCGGGAGCGGGTGCAGCGTTGGGGCCAGCGCACATTGGATTTGGATTTGCTGGCCTGTGATGATATCGTGTTGCCAGACCGTAACACCCACAAGATGTGGCGTGATTTGCCGCTTGAGGCGCAGATTGGCCGCACGCCAGAGCAGTTGATCCTGCCGCATCCGCGCCTGCAAGACCGCGCTTTTGTGCTGGTGCCCTTGGCCGATGTGGCCCCCGATTGGGTGCATCCGCTGCTTGGGAAACCGGTGCGCACCTTGCTTGAGGCTCTGCCTGAGCGGGATCGTGCCGAGGTGCGGCGCCTGTAATAACGGCTTGTAAATCTGCCCGAGGCGGCCTAAATACCGCACTTCTGGCAGCAAATGAGATATTGGAGGCTTCATGGCCCGCGTCACCGTCGAAGATTGTGTGGATAAGGTTCCGAACCGTTTCGAACTCGTTATGCTGGCCGCGCATCGCGCCCGTGAGATCTCTGCCGGATCGCAGCTGACCGTTGACCGCGATAACGACAAGAACCCCGTCGTGTCCCTGCGCGAAATCGCCGAAGAAACACAGTCGGCTGATGACCTGCGCGAGCGTCTGATCGAAAGCAACCAGAGCCAGATCGAAGTCGACGAACCCGAAGAAGACGCCATGGCGCTTTTGATGGGTGCCGAAGAGGACAAGCCCGAAGAAGACAGCATGTCCGAAGAAATGTTGCTGCGCCAGTTGATGGCCGCACAGGGGCAGGGCTAACCCCCGCGCCCCGGCCGGGGCTATGAGGCAGATGGCATGAACAGCGCCGACATCACTGCCGATGACCTGATCGCTCTTGTTCAAGGCTACAATCCGCGTACCAACGAACCCCTGATCCGCGCCGCTTTTGACTACGGGGCGCGGATGCATGAGGGGCAGTTTCGCCATTCCGGTGAACCCTATTTCACCCACCCCGTCGCTGTCGCTGCGATCCTCACGGAACAGCAGCTTGACGATGCGACGATCATCACCGCCCTTTTGCACGACACCATCGAAGACACCAAAGCGTCTTATGCCGAGGTGCAGAGCCTCTTTGGCGGCGAAGTGGCGGAATTGGTCGATGGTGTCACCAAGCTGACCAACCTTCAGCTCAACTCGACCGAGACCAAGCAGGCCGAGAATTTCCGCAAGCTCTTTATGGCGATGTCCAAGGACCTGCGCGTCATCCTTGTTAAGCTCGCCGACCGTCTGCACAACATGCGCACGATCAAATCCATGCGCCCGGACAAGCAGGTCAAAAAGGCGCGGGAGACGATGGACATCTACGCGCCGCTGGCGGGGCGCATGGGCATGCAGTGGATGCGCGAAGAGTTGGAAGACCTCGCCTTCCGCGTGCTCAACCCCGAGGCGCGCGCCTCGATCATTCGCCGCTTTATCACCCTGCAACGCGACACCGGCGACGTGATCCAGCGGATCACCGGCGACATGCGGGTGGAGTTGGAAAAAGCGGATATCGACGCCGAGGTTTTTGGCCGGGCCAAGAAGCCCTATTCGATCTGGCGCAAGATGGAGGAGAAGGAGCAAAGCTTCTCCCGTCTGTCCGACATTTACGGCTTTCGCGTGATCACCGCCTCTGACGAGGATTGCTACCGCACACTCGGCGCGATCCATCGCCGCTGGCGGGCGGTGCCGGGGCGGTTCAAGGATTACATCAGCCAGCCCAAGACCAACGGCTACCGCTCGATCCATACCACCGTCTCGGGCCGCGATGGCAAGCGGGTGGAAGTGCAGATCCGCACCCGGCAGATGCATGACGTGGCCGAGACCGGCGTCGCCGCGCATTGGTCCTACCGCGACGGTGTGCGCAGCCGAAACCCCTTTGCCGTCGATCCCGCCAAATGGATCAGCCAGCTGACCGAGCAGTTCGACGCCGAGACCGACCACGAGGATTTCCTCGAAGCGGTGAAGCTTGAGATGTACGCGGATCAGGTCTTCTGCTTCACGCCCAAAGGCGATGTGGTGAAACTGCCGCGCGGGGCGACGCCGATTGATTTCGCCTATGCGATCCACACCCGGATCGGCAACGCTTGCGTTGGGGCCAAAGTCGACGGGATGCGTGTGCCGCTCTGGACGCGGATCAAAAACGGCCAGTCGATTGAGATCACCACCGCGCAGGGGCAAACACCGCAGGTCACATGGCTTGATATCGCCACCACCGGCAAGGCCAAGTCGGCAATCCGGCGGTCCCTGCGGGAGGTCGACCGCGAGCGCTTTATCAAACTGGGCCGCGAATTGGCGCGCTCGGCCTTCGCGCAGGTCGGCAAGAAGGCCACCGATAAGGTGCTGCATACCGTCGCCAAGAACATGCGGCTCAACGGCCCCGATGAGGTGCTCGCCCGGCTTGGCAGTTCCGAACTCACAGGCCGCGAAGTGGTGGAATGCGTCTATCCTGACCTTGCCCCGCAAAAGGGCGAGCAGATCGACGTGCGCCGCGCCGTCGTGGGGCTGGAGCCGGGCCAGAGCTTTGACCGCGCGCCCTGCTGCACGCCGCTGCCCGGTGAGCGGATCGTCGGCATCACCTTCCGTGGCAAGGGCGTGACCGTCCACTCAATCGACTGCGACCGCCTGTCGGAATACGAAGACCAGCCCGAGCGTTGGCTGGATCTGCGCTGGCACGATGGCAGCCACCCGGCGGTCTATACCTGCGCGTTGGACATCACCATCGGCAACGGCGCGGGCGTACTGGGGCGGGTCTGCACCTTGATCGGCGAAGCCTCGGCCAATATCTCTGATTTGGAGTTTGTGGAGCGCAAGCCTGACTTTTACCGGTTGGTGGTCTATGTGGATCTCAGAGACGTAAGTCACCTGCATTCGTTGATGTCCACGATCGAAGCCGAAAGTGAAGTCGCCGATGTCAGCAGGCACCGCAATATGAGCATGGGAAAGACTGTCGAAAAGACCGACTGACCCCGCGCAGACGAAACGCCGATACTGGACCTGAGACTTGATTTTCAAACGCCGCGATCCGAAACCGACCCTGCGCGCGCTGGCCGAGTTTCTGTGGCCGCGGGGTGGTTGGACACGTGCGTTTCACTACGTCAAACACCGGATGCGGCGGCTGCCTGACAGCCCCGAGCGTATCGCGCGCGGCATCTGGGCCGGGGTCTTTACCACCTTCACGCCCTTCTATGGTCTGCACTTCATCGTGGCGGCACTGATCGGGCGGGTGATGCGGGCCAATATCCTTGCCGCCCTTATGGCGACCTTTTTTGGTAACCCGCTGACCTATGTCCCCATCGGCATCGCGGCTCTGCAGACCGGGCATTGGATCCTTGGCGCGCCCGTGGCTCCGAAAGAGCATCGCTCCTTCGGGGGGAAGTTTCTGGATGCGGGCCGCGATCTGCAAGAGAACTTTGTCGCGATTTTTACCGATAGCCAGATGGATTGGACGGGGCTGACCGCCTTTTTCCATCAGGTCTTCTACCCCTATCTGATCGGGGGCATCCTGCCGGGAATGATCTGCGCCTCTATCGCCTATTATATCTCGGTACCGGTGCTGCGGGCTTACCAAAAGCGGCGGCGCGGGATGATCAAAGCCAAGTTCGAGGCGCTCAAGCATAAGGCGGCGCAAAAGGCCGAGGCCAAGCGCCA
>NZ_LWER01000097.1:0-305 GCF_001634775.1 Sulfitobacter sp. HI0027 | reverse complement strand
ACCACGCGGCCCGACAGGGCCGAAACATCCGTCTGCCATCGCGAAATAAAGCGCACCGGATTCTCCCGTCCGCAGGGAGGGCGGCTCTTCAGTGACAGGGACATCCCATGTGTCGCCCTTGTTCATCACGCCTTCGAAAATCACCGTGCCATCGGCGGCGCGCACCCGCACCCATGAGGGATAGGCCGCGACCATGCGCACCTTGTCTCCCAAAGGCTCAACCACCTGCGGTTTGGGCAGATCGGTCTCGGCATTGGCAAGCATCAGGGCTTCGTCGATGGCAGCGTCGATCGTGCCATTCTCGG
>NZ_LWER01000096.1:0-282 GCF_001634775.1 Sulfitobacter sp. HI0027 | reverse complement strand
GTCGGCGTGTGGATCGCATTGGCATTACGGACGCGGTTCTTGATGACATCGGCGATCTTGCTCTTGATGCGCTCCTCGCCCGGTGTCTCATCCACGATGGCGTCGCTGTAGGTCTCGATCAGTTCCGGCTCGGGCATATCGTCCGCTTCGGGGCGTTTGATAAGACCGGGCATGCGGCCAAACAGGCTGCGCGGCTCTGCTTCCGGCTCAGGCATAGGGGCTTGCTGCGCGTAGTAATCCTGACTTGCGTCCTGTGCGGCCCAAGTCTCGGCTTCCTCAGCC
>NZ_LWER01000095.1:0-673 GCF_001634775.1 Sulfitobacter sp. HI0027 | reverse complement strand
GGGCGATCCAGCCCGCCGCCCATGCTGATCGGCGGGATCAGCCAAAGCGCCGCAACCGCCGCAGCACCGGCGAGCACAAGCTGCACCACCGACAAAAGCGCCGCCCGTCCAAGGTCAAAATCAAACCGAAACGCCTGATAGATCGCCAGCTCGATCGTCGTCGCGCGTGGCCCTCCACCCAGTGTCAGGGCCACGGCAAAACTGGTCAGACAAATCACGAAGATCAGCGCCGCCACGCCGGGCAGCACCTGCCGCAGCATCGGCCATTCCAGCGCCAGAAACAGTGCACGGGGCGTCATCTGCAGCTGCCCGGCCAGTCGAAACCGCTCGGACGGTATGCTCTGCCAGCCTTGCAGCAAAAGCCGTGTCGCCAGCGGAAGGTTAAAGAAGACATGGGCCAGAACCACCCCATGCAGCCCGTAGATCGACACGGACGGCAGGCCCAGAGCCGCGCCAAATTGGTTCAGCACGCCCGAGCGGCCAAAGACCGTGAGCAACCCCAGCACCGCCACGATCACCGGCAGAATAAACGGCGCGCCGAGCAATGTGATCAACGCCCCACGCCCCCAAAACTGCCGCCGCGCCAAGGCCCGCGCGACCGGCACCGCCAGCAGCACAGACAGCACCGCCGACCACACCGCCTGCGTGACGGTAAAACGCACCGCCGCCCAAT
>NZ_LWER01000094.1:0-983 GCF_001634775.1 Sulfitobacter sp. HI0027 | reverse complement strand
AGGTCGACTTGGTCATTTTGGACGAACTCGGCTACCTGCCGTTCAGTTCATCTGGCGGGGCGCTGCTCTTCCATCTGCTCAGTAAGCTCTATGAGCGCACCAGTGTGATCATCACCACCAACCTTAGCTTCTCAGAATGGGCGCAGGTCTTCGGGGATGCAAAGATGACCACCGCTCTCTTGGATCGGCTTACCCACCGCTGCCACATCCTCGAAACCGGAAACGACAGCTACCGCTTCAAGGTCAGTTCTGAGGCAGCAAAGAAAACTGCAAAGGAGGCCAAAACATTGACCGCATCATAGACCACGACGCATAACTGAGGGTGGGTCAAATCTCGGTGAAAATACCGGGTCAGTTCTCAGTGACAATCAACACCTTTGCGGGCAGCGGGAGACAAGCAAAACCATGACGATGACATTTTATCAGCATTTTGTTGACGTGGTGATTTTTTGTGTAAAGATGCCCCAAAGGAACCCAGCCATGACCCAACGCGAAAACGAAAGCCGCCACCCATGAGCCAGCATGTCGTCGTTATCGGCGCCGGAATTGTCGGCGTCTCTGCCGCGATCTGGCTGCGCCGCGCCGGGGCGGAAGTGACGCTGCTGGACCGGTCTGAGCCGGGGCGGGGCACCTCGCATGGCAATGGTGGCGTGCTGGCGGCGGCGGGCGTTGCGCCGGTGACCGGGCCGGGCCTGATGCGGAAATCGCCGGGGATGCTGCGCGACCCCGAGTTTCCGCTGTTCCTGCGTTGGCCCTATCTCCCACGTCTGCTGCCATGGCTACGCCGCTACATGAGCCACGCCAACGATGCCGACACCCGACGCATCTCTGCCGGGCTGGTGCCCATCGTGAGCGACAGCGTGGCGCAACACAAAGCCCTCTGCGCCGATCTGGGGCTGGCCGATTGGGTGCGCGACGGCGACTATTGCTTTGCCTATACCAGCCGCGCGGCCTTTGAGGCCGAAGCCTATACATGGGCGCTC
>NZ_LWER01000093.1:0-3779 GCF_001634775.1 Sulfitobacter sp. HI0027 | reverse complement strand
CCGCAGACCGCATCCGCCACGCCATCAGCTTTGAAGTTCTCGCCCTGTTGATCGTCACGCCCATGGGCGTTTGGCTGTTTGACAAGCCACTGCATGAGATTGGCGTCGTCACCATCGTCAGCGCCAGCATCGCGACGGGATGGAACTACCTTTACAACCTCGGGTTCGACCACGCCCTGCGCCGCCTGCGCGGCACGGTCCGCAAGACGGTGCCGATCCGGGTACTTCACGCCGTAACCTTCGAGATTGGCCTGCTCTTTGTGCTGATGCCCTTTATCGCGTGGTACCTGAGCATCTCGCTGATGGAGGCCTTCCTGATCGACGTGAGCTTTGCGCTGTTCTACCTGATCTACGCCTTCGTCTTTAACTGGGTCTACGACGTGATCTTCCCGGTGCCAGAGCCTGCCCGCCCGTCCTAATCGGCCCGCAGGCGGCGGACGAACTCAGCCGCCGCCTCTGCCGGATCGCGCGCGCCCTCGGCCACGGCGTCACTGAGCCGTGCCAGATCGTCCTTCGCCTGTGGTGTCTCCAACTGCGCCAAAAGCCGGTGCTTCACATCCTGCTCGAACCAATAGCGCGCCTGTGCGGCGCGGGTTCGGTCCCAAAAGCCATTTGCGCGCCGCCATTCGATTAACTCCTGCAGCGCGGCCCAAGTCTCGTCCAGCCCGTTTTCCTCCAACGCCGAAACCGCCGTGGCGCGCGGAAAGCCTTCTGGGTCTTGCGGGCGTTTACGCAGCAGGCGCAGGGCACCGGCGTAGTCGGCCCGGGTGCGCGCGGCGGTGGACTTCAGATCACCATCTGCCTTGTTGATCACGATCAGATCGGCAATCTCCATGATGCCGCGTTTCACGCCCTGCAACTCGTCGCCGCCCGCCGGGGCCAGCAACAGTACGAAAGCATCCGCCATCTCGGCCACCACCGTCTCGGACTGGCCGACGCCCACAGTCTCAATCAGCACCACGTCAAAACCCGCCGCCTCGCAGAGCCGCACCGCCTCACGCGAGCGGCGGGCGACACCGCCAAGATGGGTCTGGCTGGGCGACGGCCGGATGAAAGCCAGCGGTTCACGGCTCAGCCGGTCCATCCGCGTCTTGTCGCCCAGGATCGAGCCGCCAGTGCGCGCCGAACTGGGGTCCACCGCCAGCACCGCCACGCGCTTGCCCTGCCCCGTCAGCATCATGCCAAAGCTTTCGATGAAGGTGGATTTGCCCACTCCCGGCGTGCCTGACAGTCCGATGCGCAGCGCCTGTCGGTCAGTCGGCAGTTTTGCCAACAACTCCGCCGCCGCCGCGCGATGGTCCGCACGGCCTGATTCCACCAGCGTGATCGCCCGCGCCAATGCGCGGCGCTCGCCTGCTATGATGCCCTTGGCCATATCGTCGATATTCATGCGCCAACTTTTGCGGGGGCGGCGCGGAATTGTCCATCCCCACCCTTGGCCCGGCGCCGGCTTTGCCCGATAACCGCGCCATGTCCAACGCTGATTTCGCCCTGCCCATCGACGCCGTTCTGCCTGACGTGATCGCCGCCCTGCGCGACACGGGTCGCGTGGTGCTGCAAGCGCCCCCCGGTGCGGGCAAGACGACGCGGGTGCCGCTGGCGATGCTCGACGCTCGCCTGACCCAAGGCCGCATCCTGATGCTGGAACCGCGCCGCCTTGCGGCCCGCGCCGCGGCCGCGCGCATGGCCGAAAGCCTTGGCGAAGAGACCGGCCAGACGGTCGGTTTTCGCGTGCGCGGCGCTTCGGCGGTATCGAAGAACACCCGCATCGAAGTCGTCACCGAGGGAATCTTGACCCGCATGTTACAAGACAACCCCGACCTGCCCGGCATCGGCGCGGTGATCTTTGACGAGTTCCACGAACGCTCCCTCAACGCCGATCTTGGCCTCGCGCTTTGCCTCGAGGTCGCGGGTGCCTTGCGGGACGATCTGCTGCTCGTCGCCATGTCCGCCACACTTGATGCCGCCCCGGTGGCAGAGTTGATGGAAGCCCCCATCGTCACCTCCGAGGGCCGCAGTTTTGAGGTGGTGCCGCGCTGGCTCGACAAGCCGATGGGCAAGCAACGGCTTGAGAATGCGGTGGCCGACCTGACGCTGAAAGCGCTTGCGGAGGCCCCCGGCTCGGCGCTGGTCTTCTTGCCTGGCGAAGGCGAAATCAGGCGGGTCGAGGCGCTTCTGCGCTCCGCCCTGCCAAGCGACTGCACCTTGGCCCCG
Organism: Sulfitobacter sp. HI0027; assembly: GCF_001634775.1. NCBI lineage: Bacteria > Pseudomonadati > Pseudomonadota > Alphaproteobacteria > Rhodobacterales > Roseobacteraceae > Sulfitobacter > Sulfitobacter sp. HI0027. Next base: position 1,565 of record NZ_LWER01000093.1, on the reverse strand, counting down.
CTCTTCGGTGCCCTGGATTTCAAAGCGCAGCAGGCCGCCATCGCGCCTGTGCGGTCGGGGCGGAAGGTCGTGCTGGCGACCTCCATTGCTGAAACCTCGCTGACCATCGAAGGCATCCGCACCGTCGTCGACGCTGGCCGCTCGCGCCGCGCGCTGTTCGACCCGGCCTCTGGCATGTCGCGGCTGGTGACCGAACGTGTGACCCGGGCCGAAGCCACCCAACGCGCGGGCCGTGCCGGACGGGTCGAAGCGGGTGTGGCCTACAAGCTCTGGACACGCGGCGAAGAGGGCGCGCTCGCCGCCTTCCCCCCAGCCGAGATTGAGGCGGGGGACCTCACCGGCTTCGCGCTGGAACTGGCGCTTTGGGGCGCGCAGGCCGAAGAATTAAGCTTTGTCACCCCGCCCCATCCGGGCCGTTTGGCCGAAGCGCAAGCGGTTTTGCGGATGCTCGGCGCGCTCGACGCCGCTGGCCGCATCACCGACCATGGCCGCGCCTTGGCAAAGCTTCCCCTGCACCCGCGGCTGGCGCATATGGTGGCGCGCGGCGGGCCGCGTGCGCCGCTGCTGGCCGCACTTTTGGCAGAGCGTGACCCGATGCGCGGCGCGCCGGTGGACCTGTCGCTCAGGATGGATGCATTGGACGGAAAGCGCAGCGCCACCCCGCCCCATGCCCCGACACTGGCGCGGATCAAGGCCGAGGCCAAGCGGCTGGGCCGGATGACAAAGGGCGACGGACCGGACGGACTGGGCGTGCTGGCGGCCCTTGCCTATCCAGACCGCGTTGGGCTGCGCCGCAAGGGCGAGGCACCGCGCTATGTCCTGTCGGGCGGCAAGGGCGCGATCCTGCCCGCGGCTGACCCGATGGCAGGCACGCGATTGCTGGTGGCCACCGACCTTGACGGCGACCCGCGTGAGGCGCGTATCCGGCAGGCGGCGCTGATCTCGGACGCTGAGTTGCGCAGCACCTTTGCCGACCAAATCCACTGGCAGGAAGTCTGCATTTGGTCGCGCCGCGAGGGGCGCGTGCTGACCCGGCGGCAAGAGGTGTTCGGTGCGCTGGTACTCGAAGACCGCACATGGCCCGATGCGCCCGCGGATGCGGTGGCGGTCGCGATGCTTGACGGTGTGCGGCAATTGGGGCTGAACCCCGGCAAGGCGGCGGCGCTGTTTCTGGCCCGCGCCCGGTTGATGCCCGCGCCCTTCCCCGATTTCAGCGAAGCGCATCTGATGGACACGCTGGACGACTGGCTGCTGCCGCATCTGGCCGGTGTGCGCAGCACTGGCGACTGGAAAGGGTTCGACATTACCTCGGCGCTCAAAACGCGGCTGACGTGGGAGCAACAGCAGGAGTTGGACCGCGCCGCGCCCGCGCATTTCGAAACCCCATTGGGGCGGCGCGTGGCCATTGACTACAGCGGTGAGACCCCCGGCATTGCCCTGCGCCTACAAGAGATGTTCGGCGTTACCCGCCATCCAACGGTGGGCGGGCAGCCATTGCAGGTCACCCTGCTCTCCCCCGCTCAGCGCCCGGTGCAGGTCACGATGGACATCCCCGGATTTTGGGC
>NZ_LWER01000092.1:0-848 GCF_001634775.1 Sulfitobacter sp. HI0027 | reverse complement strand
ATGCCGATCTTCACGCCATGCCCGGGCGAAAGCTGCTACGCGTTCATAGGAGCCATCATATCCCAGCTTCACCAGATCAGCATGCATTTGCTTCACTGTCCGCCGCTCTTTGCGTGACTTCCGCGTCTGGATTAAAAGCCAGGCTGACAGCCGATCCGAATAGGGATCCAGCTTGCTTGGACGCTTGGGCGTCTTGAACTGCGGTTCCACCGCACCTTCACGCAGATACTTCTTTATCGTGTTCCGAGACAAACCCGTCCGCCGGGCAATCTCCCTGATTGGCATCTTGTCACGCAATGCCCAGCGTCGAATGACACTCAAAAATCCCATGTCGATCACTCCAAATCCCCCCAACCAAAACCGTCGGGGAAGTGTGTTCACATGGGTCAATTCTCAGTGACAATTTATGGGGCTACCGGGTCAGTTCTCAGTGACAATCAACAGCACATTGCGTTTCTCAGCCCATTCCATGAGCTTCCCGCTGACGTATTCTGGGCCGTTGTCCACACGAATAGCTTGGGGCTTTCCGCGCCACTCAATGATCTGGTTCGAGAGTGTCCGATCTTTTGTGTAACTGCGAACTGGTCCATGCTTCCTGAGAGGAGCAAGGACGATGACCATATCCAAGGAACTGCTGGACGAACTACTGAAGGGCTGCGAGCGGCCTGAAGACCTGCTTGGCGATGCCGGGCTAATGAAAGAGCTCAAGATCAAGCTGATGGAGCGGATGCTCGGTGCTGAGCTGACGGCACATCTGGGCTATGAAGACGGCAAGGATGCCCCGCCTGATCAGGCCAACCGTCGCAACGGCTCATCTGCCAAGAGATTGAAGGGGCAAGACGGCGAAC
>NZ_LWER01000091.1:0-1117 GCF_001634775.1 Sulfitobacter sp. HI0027 | reverse complement strand
GCCTTCACGCAGCAGGGTTCGCAGCTTCTGGGCATCCTTGGCCCGTGGGGCGCTGTCATGGGCGCTGTATTGGCCGTAGGAGCTCCGCTGGCCGCTGTTCTTTGGAACCTTGGTGATGCAACCGAGGAAACCAAAGAAAAGGCCAAGACCTTCGCTGACCGTGTGGGCGAAGCGGACGCGGCGCTTGCAGCAATGTCCGCGACTGCGGCAGACGTGTCTGACCTTGAGGCGCTGCGCAAAAAATACGGCGAATTGACCGAAGAAGTTCGGGATATGGCGCTGGCACTGTTTGAAATCGACAAGCGCGAAGCCTTGGAAAAGGTCAGCGGGATCATTGAGGACGTGACCAGCGAAATTGCGAAGGCTTCCGAGGCATCAGCGGGAGTGGTCACGGCTGCTTTGGCGGCTTCCGGCACCGATGCAGGGCGAAAGGCTGCTGAGGATGTTCGACGCGAGATCGAGAAGCTGCAGACCAGTATTTCTATGTTCGAGAACACTGGGCAGCCCGTTCCGCAGCACTTCTTTACGCAACTGGCCGAACTGCGCGAAGAGCTTGCGGCGGTAGAAGGCGACTTTGCGAACATCGGTTCACTGGCGCAGGAAATTAACATATCGCCGGAACTGCTGAACCAAATCTCTCAGGCCCAAGCGGGGCTAGAGGCTGCGCGGGATGCTGGCGACTTCTCTGCAATGGCAACTCAGCTTGGCCTAATCCGTGATCTGCTGGTCGAAGCTGGCGACACAGTTTCGCAAGACGTTGTTGATGGCGTCACGCAGGCGCAGGAGAAGGCCCGTGAAATGGCTGCCCGACTGCAAGAAGGACAAGATGCGGCAGAGCAGATCGCCCGTGTTGATCTAGCCGGGGGCATTTCAGCGGGGGTTGATGAGGCGGCGAAGCTGGCGAAAAACTTCGGCATCGCACTTAGCTTCGCGCGGCAGATTGCAAAAGAACAGGCGGGGCCGGAAAAGCCCAAGCTTGGCTACAATCTAGAGGGCGGTGGTCGCAACCCGATCCCCAATGACGTGACAAACGCCAATCTCGGCTATGGCAACCTCATCAACAGGGGGCCATCGCGGACGCGCTTCGATGTGCCTAACCTTTCCGGTTCGGGCGATG
>NZ_LWER01000090.1:0-18150 GCF_001634775.1 Sulfitobacter sp. HI0027 | reverse complement strand
CCCAGTCTTGGGTTTCCGGACGCGAGGCGGTGGCGATCACGGTCAATCCGGTCAGCGCCTTGGCCAATTGGATAAGGATCGACCCCACGCCCCCGGCCCCGCCAATCACCAAAAGCGCCTGCCCCTCACCGGCCCCTTCCGTCAGCCTGAAAGCATCGAACAGCATTTCCCATGCGGTGATCGCGGTCAGCGGCAGACTGGCGGCCTCAACGAAATCGAGCGTTTCCGGCTTTCGCCCCACGATCCGGGCATCAACCGCATGAAAAGTGGCGTTGGTGCCTGCACGGGTCACATCCCCGGCATAGAACACCGCATCCCCGATGGCGAAATCCGTAACCTCTGTGCCCAAGTCGACGACCACCCCCGCCGCGTCGAACCCCAAGACCTTTGGGCCGCCATCGGGGGCGGAATGCGCGCGCAGCTTCACATCCACCGGATTGACAGAGATGCCCTTTACCTCAACTAAAAGATCGCCCGGCCCCGGCGTGGGTCGGTCGATTTCCAACGCCTCCAAAACCTCTGCCGCGCCGGTGGTGTTATAGCCGATGGCTTTCATTTCGATTGTCCTTCTTTCCGAATTTCGTTGTTGGACAGGAAGTATCAGTTCGCCGGACTGTATAAACCGGGGCGAAACCGGATTGAGTTTATCGAAACGCAGGAAAATTGGGACGCAAGGCGCCTGCGCGGTGCGCACTCCGCACAGGCTCCCAAGGTCAAAAGCTGTCGACTGCAGAACGGTCAAACCGCATCAACTCGTATCGCTGAGAGATATGGCGGAGGCGGTTTGACCTTCGCCCCCTCTACACGAAGGTATTCGTCACCGCAGAACGCTGCACTCACGCAAGGGGATCAAACCTTCCAAGCGACCCTCAGTATCAGAACCTTAGCGACAGGCATGACATGCCGCCGTCCAGTTTGGCGCATTCCGCATTACTGATCTCGACCACTTCAAAGCCTGCTTTCGTCAACATTTCCGCGGTGCGGGGGAAGCCCGCAGGACAGAGCACATATTGGTTAAACCGGATGCTATTGGCGGCGGCCTCTTCGCCCTCGGCGGTGTGCAGCACGCGGTAACCTTCGAAACAGCCAGAAGCGTCGAGCCGTTTGGTGCTGAGGATGGTGTCCCCGTCGAGCAACGAGCAATCGGTCTTGAAATGCAGCACGCCGGGCGGTGTAAAGACCTCGCGGAGGCTATGGCCCCAGTCCGAGACGATCTGCGTGAGCTCGGCCACGCCTTCGGCATCGGTGCGGTCTGATCGGCCCACCAAGATCTCGCGCCCGGTGACCAGAATGTCGCCTCCTTCGATATGGCCGGGGCCTTCGATCTGGCGCAGGTCACTGTAAAGGGTACTCAAGGTCGGCGCCATTTCGGCCACCTCTCCCATGCGGCTCGGCGCGCCGGGGCGCATCAGAACTGCGCCTTTGGGTAAACAAAGTGCGGTATCCTCAACAAAGACGGAATCGGGAAAAGCTTCCAGCGCGGGCAGTTCGATCACCTCGGCGCCGGTTTCTTTCAATGTGGCAACGTAATGCGCATGGGCCTTTTCCATCTGCGCAAGATCGGGGGTGCCGATGTCCTCGGCGCGCAGACCATCGACGATGCTGGCGGCGGGGCGACGGGTGACGGCGCGGGTGAATTCATAGGTGGGGTCTGTCATGTCATGCTCTCTTGTTTGCTGGCGCGGGGGGTCGGCTGTGCCTGAATTTCAATAAGCGTCGGCCCGCCAGTCGCGGTGGCCGCGCGCAGCGCATCTTCAACGGCGCCGGGTTGCGTATCGCAGCGCCAGAAGGGCAAGCCGCAGGATTGTGCGACGGCGGCAAAGTCCGGCGGGGCCGGGTCACATCCGACGACGCTCACCCCCGCGTCCTGCATGGAGGTGGCGATTTCCTGATAACCGTGGTTGTTCCAGATGATGAAGCAAATCGGCAGGTTTTCTTGCACCGCGCACATCAATTCCGGCAGGCTGAACTGCGCGCCGCCATCGCCAGCGATGCAAATCACCGGCGTGTCGGGTGCGGCCAGCGCCGCCCCGATTGCAGCGGGGATGCCATAGCCAAGCGCGCCAAAGCCGGTGGCGGCGTTGAACCAGCCGCCGGAGCGGTCGTGATCGTAGTAAAGGTTGCCCGCATAGATCGGCTGGGTGGAATCGCCGACGATGATCGCCCCCGGAACCGCCCCGCGCACTTCACCGAGGGTGTCGCAAGCCGCACGCATCTCTGGGCCGATCTCTTCAAACGCCTCGCGGCGGGCCTTGGCCGCCCGCGCTGCCCCGTCTGGCGCGGCATCCCCGTCAACCGCGGCATTCAGCGCGTCAATTGCGAGTGCCGCATCGCCGTGGATCGACAGTTCGGCGGCATGGCGGGAAAGCTGCTCAGCGCAAATATCGACGCGGATGAGCCTTTGGAACTCGGGCATGGTGCCGGAGGCGTACATATCATAATCGGTCGGGCCCAATTCGGTGCCCAAGGCCAGCACCACGTCCGACTGCGCGATCAGTGCCCGCACGGCTTGCAGGCTGGGGCTGGCCGGAACGCTCAAAGGATGTTCGAACATTACGCCGCGGGCATTCACCGTTTGCACCACCGGCGCGCCTAGCTTTTCGGCGAGGGTTTGCAAGGCATTCCCGGCTTTTCTAGCCCCGCCACCGGCAAGGATCAGGGGCGCCTTGCTCTCCGCCAGTATCGCAGCGGCTTTTGAGATTTGCTCGGCAGACGGGGGGGTCACAGAGGTGGCAGAAATAGAGGGCGCTTCGGCGGTATAGGGCGCGCCGGCCACGTCCAGCGGTATCTCAAGATGTGTGGGCCCCGGTCGGCCGGACTGGAACGGCTCAAAGACCCGGTCGAGCATGGGGGCGAGTTCATCGGCGGTTTCAACCCGCTCGGAGATCAGCGCGACGGTCCGTGCCATCGCCCGCTGATCCGGTAGCTCGTGGAGATGGCCCCTGCCCTTGCCAAGGCTGGGCAGCGTGTTGACGCCAGAGATCACCAGCATCGGCACGGAATCCGCGCGCGCTTGGCCCACCGCGGTCAGCGTGTTGGTCAGCCCCGGCCCCGTGATGACAAAGGCAACACCGGGTTTGCCGGAGACCCGTGCATAGCCATCCGCCATGAAGCCCGCGCCCTGTTCGTGCCGGGGCGTCACGTGGCGGATGCCCGAGGCCGCCAAGCCCCGGTAAAGCTCGATCGTGTGCACGCCGGGGATACCAAAGACACAGTCGACGCCGCGCTGTGAAAGCTGGGCGACCAGCGCTTCGCCGACACTGGTCATGCCGTTTCCAGTTGCAATTGCGCCGCGTGCCGGATGATCCGGTCACAGGCCGCATCAAAGGCCGCGTCGCCGGTCGTCAGCGCCACACGCACCCAAGCATCGAGCGTTTCCCCAAAGGACGCACCGGGCATGACCGCCACGCCAGCCTGCTCAAGCAGGTGCATGGCATAGTCGGTGCCGCGCATTCCGGTGGCCGACACGTCGATCATTGCAAACATGCCCGCATCCGGTTGGTGCACCTTCAACGGGCTCTCTTGCGACAGCCGGCGGTGCAAACGCTCGGCGCGGGCGGCAAAGCGTTGCTTCATCCCTTCGGCCACGGGCGACCCCTCGCGCACCGCTTTTTCGGTCATGTCAGCGATAAAGGGCTGGTTGCCGAAAAGCATGGTCTCCGACAGCGGCAAGAGAGCCTCGGTAAAGGCTTCGGGGCCGATGCACCAACCGCTGCGAAAGCCCGGTGCGGCGTGGGATTTTGAGATCGATGAGACGACGATGGTGCGGTCAGCCAGCTGCGGACGCCACAGAGGCGAGCAGAATTCAGAGGTGTCAAAGATCAGTTCTTCGTACACTTCATCAGAGATAATCCACAGGTCATGGGCAATGGCCAGTTCACCAAGCGCGTCAATCTCTGCCCGGGTCAGGACCGCGCCGGTGGGGTTATGCGGCGTGGTCAGCAAGATTGCCGTGGTCTGCGGGGTAATCCTTGCGGCGATGTCATCCGCATGAAGGCGAAAGCCGTTTTCCGGGCGCAGCGGGACGGGCACCATCTCGGCACCGCTGGAGCGGATAACCCCTTCATAAGTGGCATACATCGGATCGCCGACCAGAACCTGCTGCCCCGCCTCGGCCACGCCCAACAGCACGGCATAAAGCGCCGTCTGCGTGCCGGGAAAACACATGGCTTGGTCCGGCGTGATGCGACGGCCCGCGCGGTGCGAATATCGCTCGGCCAATGCAGCGCGCAGACCTGTCTCACCCCGACCGTCAGAATAACCAGTGCGGCCCCGGCGCATTGCATCGGCCGCCACATCCATAAGCGCGTCGGGTGTCGGCACGTCCGGCTCGCCGATGGTCAGCTCAATAATATCACGGCCCTGTGCGGCAAGCTCGCGGGCCTTTAGATGCACTTCCCATTTCGCGCCGCCAAGACCTGCCAGCCGTCGGGTGATATCTGTCGTTCTCATGTCTGTTGCCCTGCTTTTGTGAGGTCTATCCCGAGGAGCGCTCCGACGGAGCGAATTCCGATTTCTGAAAGCTCATCCGGCGCGAAAGCGCTCGGTAGAACACCGCCTTCCATCCACAATCCATCGATCACGGCGTTGCAGGCGATGGCCAAATGGCGAAGTTCTTGTGCTGAGCGGGGCTGACCCGCCTCGTTCAATACGGCTGCGATCAGCGCCTCAAGGCGGTTGCGGAAATTGTAATAGGTCCGTTTGTGACTTTCGCGCATCTGCGCGTCGTCATGGACCTTGGTGAGAAACCCCGCCCAAAGGCTGACCGACCCCGCGTCGACAACCGGCGGCGTCAGGCTGCCGACGACGAAAGCGGCCAACCGTGCCACCGGCGCGCTACAGTCGCCTTCCGCGAAGGCCGATGTCAGGTCGGTGAGCCGGTCCATGTGATGCTCATAGGCCGCGGTAATCAGGTCTTCTTTCGACGAAAAGTGGTGCCTGATCATACCCTGTGACACTTCGGCGCGGGCCGCGATTGCCCGGACCGTCGCGGCCTGAACACCCTTTTCGGCGATCAGCGACAGAGTGGCCCTTATCAGGGCCTCCCTGCGGTGCTCCGCTGGCTCACGTTTGAATTTAGGCGTGCTGTCCGACACAGGCGATTTCCGAACTTCCTAATTATACACTTGCATGATTACGAAATACGGGCCTTACTACAAGACAGAAATTTGGGACACATCAAATGAGGGGTGCGGACGCTTTGCAAAGAAAGCCGGTCAGAGCCACACAAGCAGCCGAAGACGCCAATGCCGATCGCGCAGAGGAGAATGAGGCCATAAGAATTACCGACCTGCACAAATCCTTCGGCGCGTTGGAGGTTCTCAAAGGTGTCTCACTGACCGCGAAAAAGGGCGATGTTGTCGCCATCATCGGCGGCAGCGGGTCGGGCAAATCCACCTGCCTGCGCTGCATCAATTTCCTCGAAACCCCAAGTGCGGGTCAGATCATCGTCAACGGTGAAGAGATCAAGATGCGCCAAGACGGCTCCCCCGTTGACCGCCGCCAGATCGAGCGCATCCGAACCCGCCTTGGCATGGTGTTTCAGGCTTTCAACCTCTGGACCCACCGCACCCTGCTGGAAAACGTCATCGAGGTGCCGGTCCATGTTCTCAAAGTGCCGCGGGACGAGGCCATCAAACGCGCACGGGTGCTGCTAGACCGGGTCGGACTGGGCGATAAGGCTGATACCTTCCCTGCGTTTCTGTCAGGAGGACAGCAGCAACGCGCGGCAATTGCCCGCGCCCTTGCGGTGGAACCCAGCGTGATGCTGTTTGACGAACCCACCAGCGCGCTTGACCCCGAGTTGGTGGGTGAGGTGCTCACGGTTATCCGCGATTTGGCTGCCGAAGGGCGCACCATGCTGCTTGTCACCCACGAGATGAAATTCGCGCGCGAGGTGGCGACGCATGTCGTCTACCTTTTTGAGGGGCGCATCGAAGAACAAGGCCCGCCGGAAGAGCTTTTCGGCAACCCTCAATCCGCCCGGCTGCGGCAGTTTTTGCAGACAGTCGGCTAAACCACCAAGAAAAAACAGGGAGACTATCAATGACATTTAAGAAACTCATGACGAGTGCGATCGCGACAGCAGTGCTGAGCGCCGGTGCCGTGGCCGCCGAAGAGGTCAAGATCGGCATCGCAGCCGAGCCCTACCCGCCCTTCGCCTCTCTCAATGCCTCCGGCGAATGGGAAGGCTGGGAAGTTGAGATCATCGACGCGGTCTGCAAAGCGGCCGAGTTGGACTGTGTGATCACCCCCGTGGCCTGGGACGGCATTATCCCCTCGCTGACAGGCCAGCAGGTCGATGCGATCATGGCCTCCATGTCGATCACCGAGGAACGACAGAAAACGATCGATTTCTCTGATCCCTACTACAACACGCCCGCGGTGATCGTGGCGGATAAGTCGATGGACATCGAACCTACGGCCGAGTCGCTGTCCGGTAAGATCATCGGCATTCAAGCCTCAACCATCCACCAAGCCTATGCCAATGAATATTTCGGCGATGCGGCGGAAATCCGGGTCTATCAGACGCAAGACGAAGCCAATCAGGATCTGGTCTCGGGTCGGATTGATGCCACGCAGGCCGACAGCATCGCCATGGCGGATTTCGTTAACTCCGACATCGGCACCTGCTGCGAGATCAAGGGATCGGTGGAGAATGACGAGGCCATCTTGGGCCAAGGTGTCGGCGCTGGCGTGCGCAAGGGCGATGACGCGCTGCGGGAAAGCCTGAACAAAGGCATCGCACAGATCCTCGAAGATGGCACCCACGAAGAGATCACCGGGCGCTATTTCGATACCAGCATCTACGCAGAGTAAGCGCCCATCGTGGAGATAATCTTCGAAACGCTCGGGCTTGCCGAGAGCGCGCACCTACTGTCCCTCAGCCCGCCGGGCTGGGGCGGCAACCTGTTGCGCGGGCTTGCGAACTCTTTGCAGATCGCATTTGGCGCCTTCGGGTTCGGCCTTCTGATCGGGCTCTTTGGGGCCTACGGCAAGCTTTATGGCGGGGTGGTCCTGCGCGACCTCCTTGCCGTTTATACGACTGTGATCCGGGCCGTGCCTGAATTGGTGCTGATCTTGATCCTCTATTACGTGGGCACCGATCTCATTAACAAAGTCTCGGGCGCCATGGGCTATGGCCGGGTCGAGATTAGCGGTGTCGTCGCCGGGATCTGGGTGCTCGGCGTGGTACAGGGCGCCTATGCCACCGAGGTGCTGCGCGGCGCGATCCAAGCCGTGCCCGCGGGCCAGATTGAGGCCGCGCGCGCTTACGGGATGCCGCCGCTGATGCTGCTGCGCCGCGTGACGATCCCCGCGATGATGTCCTTTGCCACGCCGGGTCTGGCGAACCTGTGGTTGATTGCAACCAAAGACACCGCGCTTCTGGCCATCGTCGGCTTCAGCGAATTGACGCTGGAGACCCGACAGGCCGCCGCCAGCACGCGCGCCTATTTCACCTTCTTCCTCGCCGCGGGCGCGCTTTATTTGATCGTGACGCTATGTTCTGGCGCGGTCTTTGCCCGGATCGAAAAATGGGCGCGGCGCGGTCAGCCGTCGCTGAAAGGAGCGGGCCGATGATCCCCTTTCGCGCACTGATGCAGCCCCACCGCATTGTCATGCTGGCGCTTTTGCTGGCTGTGGTCATCTGGTGCGCCGTGGCGCTGCGGTGGGATTGGATACCGGAATATGCCCCGCTGGCGTTGGAAGGGCTCTGGCGCACGATCTGGATATTGGTCGTCACCTGCGTGCTGGGTTTTCTCTTGGCCATTCCACTGGGGCTCGCGCAGGCCATCGGGCCTTGGTACCTGTCTGCCCCTGCCCGGATATTCTGCACCGTCATCCGTGGCACGCCTCTGCTCTTGCAGATCTGGCTGCTCTATTACGGCCTCGGCTCGCTGTTCCCGCAAATCCCTTGGATCCGCGGCAGTGAACTCTGGCCCTACCTGCGCCAAGCTTGGCCCTATGCGGTGCTGGCGCTGACGCTGTCTTATGCGGGCTATGAAGGCGAAGTTATGCGCGGCGCGTTTTCCAGTGTGAACAAGGGGCAGCTTGAGGCTGCAAACGCATTCGGCATGCCGCGTTTCACCATGTTCCGCCGCATCTGGCTGCCGCAGGCCATTCGCAACGTCCTACCGACATTGGGCGGTGAAACCATCCTGCAGCTCAAGGCCACACCTCTGGTCGCGACAATCACGGTGGTCGAGCTTTATGCCGTGTCCTCGCGTGTGCGCTCGGACACGTTTATCGTCTATGAACCGCTGATCTTGCTGGCTGTGTTTTACATGATCATCGCCGGGGGCATCGCCTTGTTGTTTCGACGGTTCGAGAACCAAGTGCCGGGATAGCGACGGCGGCGGTTGGATGGGGTCCAACTTCTCAGACGAGATCGAGAACGCAATCAGTCCGCCCTCAAATCCATGGGCGTTGTGCCAAACTGGCCCTTGAAGGCGCGTGTCATAGCACTTGCGCTTTCGTAACCGCAGCGCGTCGCAATCTCAGAGATTGACAGGTTGGTCCCTTCGGCCAAGCTCTTGGCGGCGATCAGGCGTCGGTGCCGATAGACTTGGCCCGGCGTCGCATTCAAACTGCGCGCGAACCGTCTTTGCAGGCTTTTGAGCGAACACCCCAAGTGACGCGCAATGGTCGGAATTGGCACCGGTGCTTCGATAGTCTCATCCATAAGGACAAGCGCTCGGGACACCAGTTTGGACCGCCCCGATATGTTGTCGGGCTGCCCAAACGGCTGATCGCTTTGATGCAAGAAAAGCGACGCGACATCGAGTCGTGTGATCTCGCCGCAGTGCGCCCCGATCAACGTCAGGACCAGATCAAAGGACGCCATTGCACCGCCGCAGGTGATCCGGTTGCCGTCAATGACAAACCGCTCTTGCCGGGCATCTACTTGCGGAAATGTCTCTGAAAAGCTTTCGAAAAGATGCCCATGGATGGTGGCGGGCCTGTCGTCCAACAGCCCTGCAGCCGCCAGCAGCCAAGCCCCCATATCGAGCCCCACCAGACATTTCGCATTCGCGCAAAGCCCCCGCAGCGCGGACAGCACCCGACTGCTGCTCAACGCAAGGTGACCATAGCTGGCGGTCACCATGAGGTAATCAGTGGGGGGCTTTGTCGCCGTGGCCAATTCGGTCTGTACCAACATCCCGCTTGAAGACCGCACAAGCCCCCCCTCAAGCGAAAGCAGGCGCCAGTCATATCGCGCCTGCCCGGTGATGCTGTTCGCGGCGCGAAACGGCTCCAAAGTGTTGGCCAGACAATGGTTCGAGAAACCATCGAACAGCAGAATGTCGATCTTAACCGTCTCGCCTGATGATTTTGTCTTTTCCTGCATGTTTCTGTCTAGCACTGCACATATCGGCCGATCAATCCGGGTAGTCTGCAGATAAGCCTAAAAGGAGACCAAGATGCCCCTGCAGATGACCCGTGAGGTCTTTATCACCTGCGCCGTGACCGGATCCGGCAGCAGCCAAGATCGGTCACCCCATGTTCCCCGCAGCCCTGAACAGATCGCCAATTCAGCCATCGCCGCCGCCAAAGCGGGTGCGGCGATTGTGCACTGCCACGTGCGCGACCCCGAGACTGGCGTGCCCTCACGCGATCCGAAACTCTACCGCGAAGTGACCGACCGCATCCGCGATGCCGAGGTCGACGTGGTGCTGAACCTCACCGCAGGCATGGGCGGCGACATCGTCTTTGGCCCGCCCTCCGCGCCGCTGCCGCTGAACGATGCCACCGATATGGTCAGCGCCGAAGAACGGCTGGCGCATATCGAAGACTGCCTGCCCGAGATATGCACCCTCGACTGCGGCACGATGAATTTTGCCGAAGCTGACTATGTGATGACCAACACGCCCGGCATGCTGACAACGATGGGCGCGCGGATGGAAGCGCTTGGCGTGAAGCCAGAGATCGAAGCCTTTGATACCGGCCACCTTTGGTATGCGAAACAACTGGTTAAAGACGGTGTGTTGTCTTCGCCCGCGCTGGTGCAGCTCTGCATGGGCATCCCATGGGGCGCCCCCAATGACCTGAACACCTTTATGGCGATGGTTAACAATGTGCCTGACGACTGGAACTGGTCCGCGTTTTCAATCGGCCGTGACGAGATGCCCTATGTGGCCGCATCGGTCTTGGCAGGGGGCCATGTGCGCGTTGGGCTTGAGGATAATCTGTGGCTCGGCAAAGGCGAGCTCGCCACCAACGAAGCGCTTGTGTCTCGGGCCGTCACCATCATTGAAAACATGGGGGCAACCGTCATGGGCCCTGATGCCGTACGCCAAAAACTGGGCCTGACCAAGCAGGCACCGCGATGACCAAGATAGCAGCAATCATCGGCGGTGGTGTCATTGGCGGCGGCTGGGCGGCGCGGTTTGCGTTGTCAGGCTGGAACGTCGCTATTTTCGACCCTGATCCCGAAGCCGAACGCAAAGTCAGCGCAGTCATGGCGAACGCGCGCCGGTCCCTGCCCGCCTTGTCCGAGGTCGCACTGCCGCCTGAAGGTCAGGTGAAAATCGTCCCCACATTGGCCGACGCCGTCACAGAGGCCGACTGGATTCAGGAAAGCGCGCCGGAACGGCTTGAGATGAAGCACAAGATCTTCGCCGAGATTCAGTCCCACTGCCGCAAAGACGCGCTGATCGGCTCTTCAACCTCGGGCTTCAAACCGTCTGAGCTACAGCAAGGGGCGCTTCGCCCCAACCAGATTTTCGTCGCACACCCTTTCAACCCGGTCTATTTGCTGCCGCTTATCGAACTGGTCGGTGACGACGCCACGACCACGCGCGCGCAAACGATGCTTACTGAAATCGGCATGAAGCCCCTGAAACTACGCAAGGAAATCGACGCGCATGTGGCTGATCGTTTTCTCGAAGCGGTCTGGCGCGAGGCGCTTTGGCTGATCAAGGACGGCATCGCCACGACCGAGGAAATCGATGACGCCATCCGTTTCGGCTTTGGTCTGCGTTGGGGGCAGATGGGCCTGTTTGAAACCTACCGCGTCGCGGGCGGCGAGGCCGGGATGGCCCATTTTATCGAACAGTTCGGGCCCTGCTTGCAGTGGCCTTGGACCAAGTTGATGGACGTGCCCGAGCTGACCGATGATTTGGTACAGAAGATCGCCAGCCAATCGGACGCGCAATCCGGTGCCCATACGATCCGCGAGCTTGAACGCATTCGCGACGACAATCTGGTATCCATGATGCGGTCCCTGAAGGGCCGTGACTGGGGTGCAGGCGCATTGCTGAACGCGCATGACACCCGCCTTGAGGGCAAAGCCGACCCTGACTTTACCAAACCCATCATCACTGTTGCCCGCGCCATTCCAATCGATTGGACGGATTACAACGGGCACATGAACGAAAGCCGCTATGGGCAGCTGTGGTCAGATGCGGCCGACGCACTCATGCGCATGATCGGGGCCGATGCCGCCTATTTCAAATCCGGCTTCAGCTACTTTACCGCCGATACCCACACCAGGTTCCGCAATGAATGTCACGCAGGCGATTCAGTCACCGTTGTCACGACCATTCTTGAGGGTGCGGGTAAAAAGCTGCGGCTGTTCCACGAATTGAAGACTGCCGAAGGCGAGGTGATCGCAACCTGCAATCAGTTCCTGCTGCACGTCAGTCTGGAAACCCGCAAATCATGCGACCCTGCGGCGCATGTCAGCGACAAGCTCGCCTCCATCATCGCGGCCCAAGCCGCCCTGCCCAAGCCGGAGCATAGCTGATGCATTTTGGATTGACCGAAGAACAAGGGATGATCGTTTCCACCGTGCGATCCTTTGTCGAAAACGAAATTTACCCCCACGAGGCCGAGGTAGAGCGCACTGGCGAAGTCCCCCATGACATCGCGCATGCGATCAAACAAAAGACGCTGGATCTGGGGTTTTACGCCTGCAACTTCCCCGAAAGCGTTGGCGGGGCTGGCCTCTCGCATCTTGAATTTGCGCTGGTCGAACGCGAATTGGGCCGCGGCTCTATGGCACTGAACCACTTCTTTGGGCGGCCGCAGAATATCCTGATGGCCTGCAGGGACGATCAGGTTGACCGCTACCTCACCCCCGCCGTTCGCGGCGAAAAGATGGATGCGCTGGCAATGACCGAACCCGATGCCGGGTCCGATGTGCGGGGCATGAAATGTACGGCCAAACGCGATGGCGGTGACTGGGTTCTGAACGGAACCAAGCATTTCATCTCTGGCGCGGATCATGCAGATTTCGTGATCGTCTTTGTGGCAACCGGCGAAGACGACACGCCGCGCGGCCCCAAAAAACGCATCACGACCTTTCTGGTCGACCGCGGCACGCCCGGCTTCACCATCCGCGATGGCTACAAATCCGTCTCGCACCGTGGCTACAAAAACATGATCCTCGAATTTGACAACTGCCGCCTGCCCGATGCTCAGGTTCTGGGCGAGGTGGATGGCGGCTTTGCGGTGATGAATGAATGGCTCTACGCCACCCGGATCACGGTCGCGACAATGTCTGTGGGTCGTGCACGACGTTGCTTTGACATGGCGTTGAATTACGCGGCTGAGCGCAAACAGTTTGGTCAGCAGATCGGCAAGTATCAGGGCATCAGCTTTCAGCTTGCCGACATGATCACCGAAATTGATGCCGCCGAGTACCTGACATTGGCGGCGGCGTGGCGGCTGGATCAAAACCTGCCTGCTAACCGCGAAATCGCCAGTGCGAAGCTTTACGCCTCCGAAATGCTGGCGCGGGTGACAGATGCCACCCTGCAAATCTTTGGCGGCATGGGCTTGATGGATGACTTCCCCATTGAACGGTTCTGGCGGGACGCGCGGGTCGAACGGATCTGGGATGGCACATCTGAAATCCAGCGCCACATCATCAGCCGCGATCTCTTGCGCCCCGTTGGCGCCTAGGGTCACGGGTATGGGTGATCTTGAGCGCCTCCTTCGCCCCCGCTCCATCGCCGTTGTCGGCGGCGGGGCGTGGTGCGACTCCGTGATCGAGCAAAACCAGAAGATCGGTTTCAAGGGTGATATCTGGCCCGTGCATCCCAAAAAGGACAGTGTTGGCGGCTTGCCGGCCTTTAAGACGCTTGCCGATTTACCAAATGCGCCGGATGCGACGTTCATCGGAGTGAACCGCCGCGCAACCATCGATCTGGTCGGCGAGCTGAACCAGATGGGTGCCGGGGGCGCCGTGTGTTTTGCAAGCGGCTTCAAAGAAACCGCTGACGGTGCGGATTTGAATGACCAATTGTTGGCCGCAGCAGGGGGACTGCCCATCCTCGGGCCGAATTGCTACGGGGTTCTGAATGCCGTGGATCAGGTGGCGCTTTGGCCGGATCAACATGGGCTGGTGCCCGTTGAACGCGGCGTGGCGATCTTGGCGCAGTCGTCCAACATCGCGATCAACCTCACGATGCAACAACGCGGGTTGCCCATTGCCTATACCATCACCGCGGGCAATCAGGCCCAGCAAGGGCTTGCCCGCATCGCCCAAACTGTCATCCGCGACGCCCGCGTGACCGCACTTGGCCTTTACATCGAAAGCTTTGGCGACATCGCGGATTTTGAAGAACTGGCGCGGCTGTCGCAGGCGCTCGGCAAGCCGATTGTGGCGCTGAAGGTTGGCCGGTCGCAGGAATCACAACTGGCGACCATTTCGCACACCGCCTCGCTCGCGGGCAGCAGCGCGGGATCGGATGCGGTATTGGCGCGGCTGGACATTGCGCGGGTCGGTTCCCCCGCTGCGCTGCTTGAGACGTTAAAGCTGTTTCACTGCCATGGCCGCCTGTCCGGGGGGCGCATTGCGTCGCTAAGCTGCTCGGGCGGCGAGGCGAGCGTCATGGCGGATACCGCCGCGCACTGTGGCCTGACCTTCCCGCCCCTGACATCTGCTCAAACAGATACGCTTTCCCAGCACCTCAGTTCGCTGGTCAATCTGACGAACCCCTTGGATTATCACACACAAATCTGGCGCGATAAGGCCGCCATGACAGCCGTGTTTGCCGCCATGACGGGCGAGGATATCGACCTGACGCTTGTGGTGCTTGATTTCCCGCGCCTAGACAGCTGTGCCGCCGATGATTGGATGATTGCAATCGAGGCGATCGAGGAGGCAGCTCGTCAAACAGGCCGTCCCTTTGGCGTGGTTGGGTCCATCGTGGAAAACCTGCCCGAAGCAATTGCAAAACGGTTGCTTGGCGCGGGGATCGTGCCGCTGTGCGACTTTGGCACGGCCTGCGAAGCGATCAGCGCGGCGCGCATGCCGCCGCGCCAAAATCACCAACCCCTGCTACCTGCCCCCAGCTTCGCAACGACGATCACGGTCACCGAAGGCGATGCCAAACGGACCCTTGCGGCATACGGCTTGGATATCCCCACAAGCCGTGCGGGCATCGCCCCTGCGGATGTGATCGCTTGCGCCGAAAAGATCGGTTTTCCTGTGGTTTTGAAGGGCGAAGGTGTCGCCCATAAAACCGAAACCGGCGCGGTAAAGCTAAACCTCACTTACGCGGAACAAGTCAGCGCGGCGGCGCAGGCAATGCAGGCCGAAACCTTCCTTGTCGAAGAAATGGTCACCGGCACGGTCGCGGAGCTTTTGCTAGGCATCGTCGCGGACCCCGCCCATGGGTTTGTCCTGACATTGGCCGCGGGCGGCACTTTGACGGAAATTCTGGAGGACGGTCAATCCTTGCTGCTGCCCACCACGGACTCAGATATTCGCCACGCCTTGGGCCGATTAAGAATTCACCCCCTGTTAAGCGGCTATCGCGGTGGTGAGCCAGCCAACATAAACGCCATTGTTGACGCGACCCTGAAGCTGCAAAACTTCGTCACCGAATACGCCGGCGAAATTGCCGAAATCGAAATCAATCCCCTCATCTGTACAAAAGACCGCGCGATCATCGCCGATACGCTTTTGGTGAAAGGAACATTATGACAAGCCCCGTTAAAACGCGTCGAGAGGGTGCCGTGCTCGAAATCACTCTGGACCGCCCAAAGGCCAATGCCATCGATCTGCAGACCAGCCGTATCTTGGGCGATACCTTTGCCGCCTTTCGTGACGACCCTGATTTACGGGTTGCGATTATCACAGGCGCGGGGTCGAAATTCTTTTGCCCCGGTTGGGATTTGAAAGCCGCCGCGGATGGCGACGAGGTGGATGGCGATTACGGCGTAGGCGGCTTTGGCGGCCTGCAAGAATTGCGCGACATGAACAAACCGGTGATCGCTGCGGTAAACGGGATTTGCTGTGGCGGCGGCCTTGAACTGGCGCTGTCTGCAGACGTTATCCTAGCAGCAGATCATGCCAGTTTCGCGCTGCCCGAAATCACCTCCGGCACGGTGGCTGATGCCGCCTCCATCAAATTGCCAAAGCGCATTCCCTATCATATCGCAATGGAGATGCTGCTCACGGGCCGCTGGCTGGACGCCGAAGAAGCCAACCGCTGGGGGTTTGTGAACCACGTTCATGCGGCAGATGAACTGAT
This sequence comes from Sulfitobacter sp. HI0027, assembly GCF_001634775.1. Lineage (NCBI taxonomy): Bacteria > Pseudomonadati > Pseudomonadota > Alphaproteobacteria > Rhodobacterales > Roseobacteraceae > Sulfitobacter > Sulfitobacter sp. HI0027. Next base: position 2,665 of record NZ_LWER01000090.1, on the reverse strand, counting down.
GGCGCAGGCCTGGGATATGGCACGCCTTTTGGCCTCGGGCCCGCCGCTGGTCTATGCCGCAATCAAGGAAATCGTGCGGGATGCTGAGGATAGCAACTTTCAGGACAGCATGAACCGGGTCACCAAACGCCAGCTAAAGACTGTCGATGTGCTTTATGGGTCGGAGGATAACGCCGAAGGCGCACTGGCCTTTGCTGAAAAGCGGGACCCGGTCTGGAAAGGGCGCTAAGAGCGTCGCATCCGGGCTTTCACCGGCTCTCGCGGGGCTATAGGTCCCGCGCCACCTGAACGGCCCACGCAACGAACGATTGAGCCGCGGCTTTCCTGCTCGCGGATGTGGACGACGGGGTAAAATAGCCGGTCCCAGAATCACTCTAGCGTTTTCCATGAGATTGCACGCTGCTGGCGAGAAAAACATCCCAATCCAAGGAAACGCAGTCGGAAATGTTAGCGCAAACCGTCACCCGTAACAGAAACGCAGATCAGTCGGATCGACTAAATGACTGGATTTTATGGCGGACCCTAGAGGATTCGAACCTCTGGCCTCTGCCTTAGGAGGGCGCAGGCCTGATGCTAAATGCATTGAAATTGCTCAGTTTTTTATCAGTTTACTTTACCCATTTGCACTGATTTCGAGGGGTTTCTGTGCGTATCTGTGTGGCCGACTGACCCCATTGCCGCGGCTTGTTTCTGCATGTGATGCGGGCTGTGATGCCAGTAAGTCTTCCGTATCGTGTCCGGCGAGGTGCTGAAGTATTCTGAAGCGTCTTCAATGCTGCCGCCGGATCTTATGAACAAGGTTATGGCTGTATGTTTGATGCCGTGAGGAGTGATGCGACGGACGCCAGCCTTTTCGCATGCTGTTGTGAGTGCCTTCTCGATATCGCCGATAGGTCGGCCTGGATATCGAGTGTGCTCAACAACGTAATCCCAATCGAAGAGGCGATCCCACCTCTTCAGGTGAGCCATGAGTCGTGCAGGGATCCGATGAGGCTTTCTGTCTTTGCGGGTCCTTTGTTCATCATCGCCGCGCCGCCACCAAATTTCCTGATCGAAATCAAGCCAAGGTCCATCCTTACGCTTCGCGCGCGTCGTGTTGCTGACAGTGCGGGGTCGCGATCCAGTGTAGAATTGGCACAGTGCCAAGCGTGCAGCATGCTTGGTGCGCTTTTGTCGCCAGAGATGCCAGAGCACCGCGGCGAACTCATCTCTTGTGAGCCAATCCGGCCGCGGCTCTGTCTCAGCTGGCAGCCAAACGTCCGGGACCTTCGTCAACCGCGAACGGCTGTAATTCAAGGCCGCCCTCATCGTCGAAAGCTCGCGCCTGACTGTTGATCGACTCCTGCCGATCTTTTGTCTCTGTTTCAGATATGCTTTGCAGTTTTCTTCTGTAACATCCTGGACAGTCTTACCGGTCCAAAACGATGCCAGTGCTTCGGCGGCATGATCGAGACGATCTGGATCTGCTATCTCATCAGCCCGGCCAGCAGCATAATCGCCGACAAGGACATTGACTGGTATCTGGTCTGGATCGACCGGAGCAGTCGCCCTGCCCCGCTCAGTCAGATATCTCGCGAGCGCCGCTTCTGCCGACGGGCGCGTGCTTGGGCCGCGAAGTCCGGTTCTTGTATCTTTTCCCCCGTCGCGGATAACCCACTCACCGGTATCTGGACGTTCATATAATCGGGCTGGCTTACGGGGTCGGGACCTTTTAGATACTCATCAAATCTATCAGCATGAACACGATAGAATTTACCAACGCGCCGCGCAATGAGGCGACCTTCGCGGATCTCACGATAGATCGTGCTTTTCGGAACGTCGAGCATCTCTGCAATTTCATCAACACTGTATGCAATTGGACGGTAAGATTTTGAAAATTCAGTTGGTTTCGATTCGAAAGACACGTGCGAGACTCCTCATTTTTGAGGAGATGCGTCTCTTGTGGTGAACCCAATAATTTGCCTGATTAAGGTTCGATATCTACCGTTGCAGGTCGGATGGCCACGAGATAGTGGATCGCCGTGCAGATGCTGACGACCAGAACGGATAGAAGCATTGCTTGGATCATGAAGGGGCAACCTGTTTTGTGGGGGAGGGGGGCGTTTCCTGGAGCGATTACGCCGGGGCGGCGTTTGATCTGGTTGCAGGGCCTATCGCTGAGCCCTTCACAGCCGTAGTTTGCAGGGCCTCCGCAGGCATCAATGCGTCATCCATCAGATCCTCAATAAAGGTGCTGAGCAACTGAGTGCGCCCGGTAACGGCAGCCTTGCGATAAATCGCGTTTGTCTGCGCTTTGATCGTCCCCTCAGAAGTGCCGCGCAGGTCCGCAATGTCGCGGGTGCTCAGGCCCTTGACCAAAAACACCGCGACATCCCGCTCGGCGGGGGTCAGACGCCAATCGGTGAAATGCTGCGACATCACCATCGAAAACTCTGAGGTGCAACGGCGCATCTTTTCTTCGGCGAGCCGCGCTCGTTGCAGGCTTGTTCTAAGGGCGATCCAGCCAAGCGCCACGCCGAGGTTCAACCCGATGGCCAAGATCGTTTGCTGATACTCATGGCTCTGCCAGATCAGAAACTCAGGTTCCATTCCCATAGCGTCCAACAAGAAGCAGACGGTAAAGAAGATCGCCACAATGGCCTGTAGTGTTGCAATGGCCCAAAGG
>NZ_LWER01000089.1:0-227 GCF_001634775.1 Sulfitobacter sp. HI0027 | reverse complement strand
GATAGTTTCGCGTTTGGAATATAATTCCAGATACTGGAGGATGACATCGTCGGTGACATTCCCTGACGTGGTCGAAAAGAATCCACGTGCCCAAAATAGCGTTCCCCAGTATCGTTTGCGCAATTCGGGAAACTCAATCTGCACGTGCCGCGATGAGCGCGCCTTGATCTGCTGCATCAAGGTAGAGAACGCCAATTTTAGCTTACGTCGCCCCATCCACGACCAGT
>NZ_LWER01000088.1:0-418 GCF_001634775.1 Sulfitobacter sp. HI0027 | reverse complement strand
GGCGGCGCGCCTGCCGCGATTGGCACTTTGCGCGGCATCATCTCTGGCGGCACATCATAGTTCGGCATTTCCTTGGGCGGATGCGCCAATGCGGGCGTGGCGAGGCCGCCGCTGAATGCTGCGCCGCTGGCTGCTATACCGGTGATGAAATGTCGTCTTCTCATTGCGTCGTTCCCCTTTTCTTCAATCTCGTGTTGAAGGGGAAACCGTTTCAGGGCCCGGCTGTTCCATCATTATAACGGGATCACAANCTGTTGTAGCTTTTCAACAGCGCTTTAGGCCGACAGTCTTTCAATCACGCCCTGCGCCCAACGGTCGGCAGATTGGCCAAAACAATCATGCAACGAATCCACCGCCGTCACGCTGCCAAGCGCCAAACGGCCCAATAGACACAGGCCGGGAACGGGGTTTCCGCCTT
>NZ_LWER01000087.1:0-452 GCF_001634775.1 Sulfitobacter sp. HI0027 | reverse complement strand
TCCATCGCTGATATGGGCTTTGGCTTGCTCCAGCTTCTTGAGCGTGACGACAGGCTTGCGCCCTCCTTTTCTGCCGCGCGTTGCAGCAGCCTTCAATCCGGCCTGCGTGCGCTCGACAATGAGGTCACGCTCAAACTCGGCAAGCGCACCGAACAGATGGAACACCAAAGTGCCGCCGGTAGTTGTTGTGTCCACGCCTTCGGTCAGGGATTTGAAGCCAACACCGCGGTCGCCGAGGTCTGTCACTGTTTCCACCAGGTGCTTCATGGAGCGGCCCAGACGGTCGAGTTTCCAGACCAAAAGCGTGTCGCCCTTGCGCAGAAAGGCCAGGGCATTATTCAGGCCAGGGCGTTCGGCTTTGGCGCCGGAGATGACATCTTCAAACACAGTTTCGCAGCCCGCAGCTTTGAGCGCATCCACCTGCGGTTCCAGCTTTTGCTCAGTGGTCGAGA
>NZ_LWER01000086.1:0-1565 GCF_001634775.1 Sulfitobacter sp. HI0027 | reverse complement strand
GTCACTTTATCTGGCTCGGTGACAGCGGCAAACCCGTCAGAATGGTCCTTTGGTCCAGCACTTTCATTGCCCATCCTCAACCAAGGTCCGCTACGCGCTAGGCGAGATGCGGCTATTATTTCAGCCACGACCGCCGAACTGGAATGGCGTGCACAGGTGTTGGCCGCGGTGGAAGATGTGCAAAAAACTCAAAGTGAATTTACACGAAAACAAAGAGAGGTGGCCGCATTGCGCGCTGCTCAACGATCAAGGGATCGTACTCTTCAGTTGAGCCGCAAAGTTTTTGAACTGGGAGAACTGAACTTACCAGACCTGTTGGACGCCGAACGATTTGCAAACGCAGCACGCATATCCCTCGCAGCAGCAGTAAGAGATTTGGCCCAATCGTGGTCAGCACTTATGGTTGCGACTGGTCGTGGATGGGGCGACGTAAGCTAAAATTGGCGTTCTCTACCTTGATGCAGCAGATCAAGGCGCGCTCATCGCGGCACGTGCAGATTGAGTTTCCCGAATTGCGCAAACGATACTGGGGAACGCTATTTTGGGCACGTGGATTCTTTTCGACCACGTCAGGGAATGTCACCGACGATGTCATCCTCCAGTATCTGGAATTATATTCCAAACGCGAAACTATCTGCATCAGCCTATAGTACTCATCTTTTGACCGGAGATGCGTTGTATTGACCCAAAGTACGGCCGCAAGGGTGCACGCACCGCCAAACAGCCGTGCACCTTTGCCTGCGCATCAGAACATATATGCCCTAAGCCTTCTTTACAGATTTTGCCTTCGTACCATGCTCGTGGACCGTTTCGACAAGTGAATGATGCCCACCTTGTCTGGGCGCAAACCAGCGGTGCAGGGCGGGCATGACCAGTAGGGTCAGCACGGTTGACGAAACAAGCCCCCCGGTTACCACAGTGGCAAGCGGGCGTTGGACCTCGGCACCGACGCCGGTGGCGAAGAGCAATGGTGCCAGCCCAAGTGCCGTCGTCATGGCGGTCATCAGGACCGGACGCGCGCGCAGCCCTGCGGCCTCAATGGCCAAAGCCTCCAGATTGCGACCGGCGCGCGCAAAATCATCCATGAAACTGACCAATACCATACCGTTGCCCAACGCGATGCCGAACAATGCGATAAACCCGACGGTAGCAGGCACCGACACCGGTAACCCTGTCAGCCAGAGCGCCATCGCACCACCTGTCAGCGCCAGGGGGATATTCAACAGGATGAGGATCGCTGATTTCAGGCGACCAAAGGTTACCAGAAGGATCAGCAGAACGATGCCCAACGTAATCGGAATAACCACTTTGAAACGGGCATTCGCCTGTTGCTGAAGCTCGAATTGGCCGCCCCAGACCAAACGATACCCGGGCGGTAGATCCAACTGAGCGTCCGTCAACGTCTGCGCTTCGGCAACGAAAGAGCCGATATCGCGACCGCGCACGTTGGACTGGACCGTGATGAAGCGTTCGCCATCTTCGCGTGTGATCTGGCGTGGACCGATTACAGTTTCGATATTGGCCACTGTGTCCAGCGGCACCCGTGCGCCCGAAGGCGATTCCAG
>NZ_LWER01000085.1:0-3097 GCF_001634775.1 Sulfitobacter sp. HI0027 | reverse complement strand
GATTGTGGCACACGCAAAACCTCCGAGGTATTGCCGACGCTGAGATCTGCAATCACAAATTGGCCGGGGGTCAGGGACCTATCAGAGTTGTCGATGATGACACGCGCCGTCGCCGTGCGCGACACCTCATCAATTACGGGTAGGACAAATGCCACCGTTGACTGAGCAATGACATCGCCAGCACCTGATTTCAGAGCAACCGGCGCGCCAACGAGAACGCGGCTGATATCCTGTTTGTAAACCGCTATATCGGCCCAAATTACGCTATCATCGACAATTGTGAACAGCACCTTGGCGCTGGAATCCCCGGCTGTTACCGTTTCTCCCAGCGTCGCCGCACGTCGTACAATTGTTCCCGCAAGTGGTGCAGTCAGATAGGCATTGGCATTATTGCCATCTGGAGCAGTGGCTATTTTTTCGAGGCCGGCGTGGTCAATTCCGACGGCATGCAGTTCGGTTTCCGCGGCTTCACTTTCGGTCTTGGCCGATTCATGTTCTGCGCGGGCTGTTTGGACATTTACCTCGGATGTGATTTTTTGCGCCCACAGCCCTTCTAGGCGCGCCAACGACTGTGCCGCAAGTGCTTCGTTCGTTTTAGAAATCTTCCATTTCGCTTTCAACCCTGCAAGTTCGCGGCTTGTGATCAGGGCCAGAGTATCTCCATAGGCAACGGTATCGCCTTCACCAACCAAAAGCCGGTCGATGACTCCGCTCACCTTGGGCGTGACATTTGCCATGCGGTCTGCGTCAAAGCGGATTTCTGCTGGCAGGCTGAGGGACTCGCCCAAAGCTCCCAACTCAGCTTGCTCTAGCAGGATTCCGGCCTCTTTCGCGACTTCGAGGGCCAGTTTGACAACATCGCCACCGCCTTCATCGCCGTGTGCGCCCTCAGTTTCACCGGCATGATCATCATCGCCATGCGCATCCTTGGCTTCACCGGCATGATCATCATCGCCATGCGCATCCTTGGCTTCACCGGCGTGGTCGTCATCGCCATGCGCTTCTTTGGCTTCATCGGCGTGGTCGTCGTCACCGTGTGCATCTGCAGCTTCTCCGGCATGATCGTCATCTTGCGGTGCTACTGCAGCTGCTGCAGTCATTGGCAATGGCGTTTCCGCATTTCCAGTCGCGCCAGTGATCGGGACCAAGGCTAATACGCCCACCGTCAGCGCAGCCATGGTCATTGTTGTCGGTTTCATAATCGTACTCCAGGGATTGAATAGGTCACCGAAAACACGTCCGGGTACCTGTTGGAACTTCGTCTGCCATGATCAAACCGATGAAGTGGCCCTGAAACAGGTTCGGCTCAAACGGTTTGATCTGCTGTGATATTTATGAGTTTTACAAAGCCCGTTTCGACACGGCATATGTAAAATACCACTCTGCAATAGGGGCAGATCAGCCTCGCGGAGGACGGTAAAAACCTTGGAGCGTGGCAAGGACCACAGAGGCGTCAGCCCAATGTCGCGATCGGTCTGCTGACGACTGATCGCATGCCAACTGCACCTGCCCCGGTCCAATAATGTGGATATGGCAATCGCCAAAGCCATGGGATGCCTCACCATTCTCGCTATATCTTTGATCCTGAGCAGTTAAATCAAGATTAACCATATCGGTAGCAAAGACAACTTTTTCAAAGACTGCTTCACTTGCCTCAAATACATAGGCATCGGCTTTTGCAATGTTGAAATTCAGAGCAGCCGAAAGCAGTATGGCCAACCCAATTTTAGCAACACGAATGGCAGACAAGTACTTCATAATGGGACCTTTACAGGACACGTAACCAATGGTCCATTCGCTTTTTGTCGCATGTCCCCGAGCAGCCAGTCGACATCCGATAGGCTGCTCAGCAATGCTCGTGCGCCGATGTAATCGCTGACCTGACCCGCCGTGACGAACAGGTTCAGGGGTCGGCCTTCGCTGTCGCAGATGCGTGCAGCTTGGTATTCATGCCGCCCTTGGTGCGGCCGATCAGTCTTCCACGCCCCCCTTTTTCACGCCCATGCTGGTCGCTGTCCGGTGAGCCTTCAAGTAAGTGGCGTCGATCATCATAGTTTTCTTTTCGCAGTGCTCGACGGCCAGACCAGCCATCATCCGGGCGAAGACGCCCTTATCGCTCCATCGTTTCCATCGGTTGTATAGCGGTTCCATCGGTTGTAGAGCGTTTTGGGTGGGCCGCCAATTTTAGCCTACGTCGCCCCATCCACGACCAGTCGCCACCATAAGTGCTGACCACGATTGGGCCAAATCTCTTACTGCCGCGGCGAGGGATATGCGTGCTGCGTTTGCAAATCGTTCGGCGTCCAACAGGTCTGGTAAGTTGAGCTCGCCTAATTCAAAAACTTTGCGGCTCAACTGAAGAGTACGATCCCTTGAACGTTGAGCAGCGCGCAATGCGGCCACTTCTCTTTGTTTTCGTGAAAATTCACTTTGAGCTTTTTGCACATCTTCCACCGCGGCCAACACCTGTGCACGCCATTCCAGCTCGGCGGTCGTGGCAGAAATAATTGCCGCATCTCGCCTAGCGCGTAGCGGACCTTGGTTGAGGATGGGGAATGAAAGTGCTGGACCAAAGGACCATTCTGACGAGTTTGCCGCTGTCACTGAGCCAGATAAAGTGACCGATGGGTACAACTGTGCTTCTGCGACACCTACTCCGGCAACTGCGGCAGCTAGACGGCGTTCAGCGGCCAATACATCTGGACGATTGCGGAGCAGATTAGCAGGGACGCCTGTTGACCCTTTGCCGTGGGGATAAGGTTGTGGTGCGCCTGCAATCATCTGTTTAAGCAGCGGCTGAGCTGGTTCGGCCAACAATGTCGCGATTGCAAAAACCCGGGCTTCGAATGCGGATTCAAGCGGAGGGAGGTCGGCAATTGCTGTGTCGAGCTGACCTGCTGATCGGGCAAGATCTAATTCTGACAACGCGCCTTGCTCAACTTGCGCTCTGATCAAGGACTGGGTCCGCCGGAGACTCGCGATATTCTGTCGTGTTAAAGCCAACGCTTCCTGAAAATACCGGGCGTCGATATAGTTGGAAACGACACCGGAAACTAGGGCAAGCCGGACAGTGCCTGCATCAAACTTGGCTGCTTCT
>NZ_LWER01000084.1:0-1269 GCF_001634775.1 Sulfitobacter sp. HI0027 | reverse complement strand
TGAGACGCTGACGAAGGTCGACTTGGTCATTTTGGACGAACTCGGCTACCTGCCGTTCAGTTCATCTGGCGGGGCGCTGCTCTTCCATCTGCTCAGTAAGCTCTATGAGCGCACCAGTGTGATCATCACCACCAACCTTAGCTTCTCAGAATGGGCGCAGGTCTTCGGGGATGCAAAGATGACCACCGCTCTCTTGGATCGGCTTACCCACCGCTGCCACATCCTCGAAACCGGAAACGACAGCTACCGCTTCAAGGTCAGTTCTGAGGCAGCAAAGAAAACTGCAAAGGAGGCCAAAACATTGACCGCATCATAGACCACGACGCATAACTGAGGGTGGGTCAAATCTCGGTGAAAATACCGGGTCAGTTCTCAGTGACAATCAACACCTTGGGGTTCTGCACCTCAGAGGGGCCATGGCGGCTCATTCAATTTCGACTGATGCTGTGCGTTGAAAGTCTCATTGCCCACCATAAGCCTACCGGGCCTCTCGTAGGCGAAGATATCAGAGCGTGCGGACAGGTCTAACAGCCCTGGAAAGCTGCGATTTAGCACGGACTAAACCCACGTCCTCGAATTTCCGCTACCTACAGATAATTAGCACGGGTGTGGAGCTGATGGGGTGGATGGCTCCTGCTTCAACCGGCGTCGCAATGCGCCATAGTGCAGTTGTCAAAATCTGCTTATGAGAGGAGCCACCCCATGCAAGTTACCACAATCGGCGTTGATCTGGCCAAGAACGTTTTCCAGGTCCATGGGATCACCGCGAGCGAAGAAGTCGTGTTCAACAAGCCGCTGCGACGAACGCAATTTCTGCCGTTCTTTGCAAAACTGGATCCGTGCCTGATTGGCATGGAGTCGTGCAGCAGTGCGCATCATTGGGCCCGTGAACTGACAGCTCTTGGTCACGAGGTTCGGCTGATTCCGCCGATGTATGTGAAGCCATATGTCAAACGCGGTAAGTCTGATGCCATTGACGCCGAAGCAATTTGCGAGGCAGTGACCCGACCCACCATGCGGTTTGTTGCGACCAAAACAGTCGAGCAGCAATCCCTGTTGTCGCTACATCGGGCGCGTGACCTTTTGGTGCGCCAAAGAACGCAACTCATCAACAATCTGCGTGGTCTGGTCGCGGAGTTCGGCATCTTCATTCCTAAAGGGCTGGCCCGTGTGATTGGATTTGCTGAGGACATCACTCTTGGTGAAGTGCTCGACTTGCCAGACATCGCCAACGAGGTGATCCGCAACCTGTCAGAACAGCTCATGGCT
>NZ_LWER01000083.1:0-1977 GCF_001634775.1 Sulfitobacter sp. HI0027 | reverse complement strand
GGCGGGCTCAGCCACCCCGGCATCCCGCCGGGCAAGACTTTTGTCTATGAGTTCGATCTGACCAAATCCGGCACCTTCATGTACCACCCGCATGGCGATGAGATGGTGCAGATGGCGATGGGCATGATGGGCATGTTCGTGGTCCACCCCAAGGATCCCGATTTCATGCGCGTCGATCGGGACTTCCTGATCATGCTGAACGCTTTTGATATTGATCCGGGCACCTACATACCCCGCATCATGACGATGACGGATTTCAACCTGTGGACTTGGAACAGCCGGATTTTCCCCGACATCGACCCGCTGGTCGTCAATCAGGGTGACAAGGTACGGGTCCGCGTGGGCAACCTCACGATGACCAACCACCCGATCCACATGCATGGCTATGACTTCAAGGTCACCTGCACCGATGGCGGCTGGGTGCCGGAATCGGCGCAATGGCCCGAGGTTTCGATCGACATCCCCGTGGGCGCCATGCGCGCCTATGAGTTTGTGGCCGACCATCTGGGCGACTGGGCAATCCATTGCCACAAGTCGCACCACACGATGAACGCCATGGGCCATGACGTGCCGACGCTCATTGGCACCAGCAGTTCCAATATGACACGTCAGGTTCGCCGCGTGCAGCCCGAGTTCATGCCCATGGGCACGGCGGGCATGGCGGATATGGGCGAAATGTCGATGCCGCTGCCTAACAACACCGTGTCGATGATGGCCGGTTGGGGGCCGCATGGCCCGCTGGAGATGGGCGGCATGTTCTCGGTCGTGAAGGTGCGCGAAGGCATCGACGCGGACGATTACGAAGATCCCGGCTGGTATGAAAACCCTCCGGGCACCGAGGCGTATGAATGGACGGGCGAGCTGCCAGAGTTCGCGCAGAACCACAGCCCTAAAACCAAGATCACGCCGAAACCAACCTCCGAGGGCTAAGCGGCCCTTGGACCATAATGACCTCTAAAACCATACAGGAAACACCATGAACAAACTTCTTCTTTCGACCGCCCTCAGCCTTCTCATCACCGCCCCTGCCTTTGCCGCGGGCACCCATGGCGGCGGTCATGACGACGACGGCCACGGCGACATGCACAAGGAAATGGCCGTCGGCATGCCCGGCAAGGCCGAAGCCGTGGACCGCACCATCGACGTGACCATGCGCGAAACCGACGACGGCGAGATGATTTTCGAGCCCGCCGCGTTCGACATCAAGGAAGGCGAGACGATCCGCTTTGCCGTCACCAACAAGGGCGAGATCGAGCATGAGTTCGTGATCGACACGATGGAAGGCAATGCCGAGCACAAGGAATCCATGGCCAAGATGGACATGGAGCATGATGACCCGAACTCGGTGCGTCTCGACTCCGGCATGGAGGGCGAGGTGATCTGGACCTTCGCCAACGAAGGTACGTTTGAATTCGCCTGCCTGATCCCCGGCCACTACGAATCCGGCATGCATGGCCCGATCACCGTCGCACAGTCCGATGACGCGCCAGAGGCGCCCGCGGTCTACTCCACCGGCAAGATCAAAAAGGTCGACGCCAAGGGCAAGAAGGTCACCATCATTCACGGCCCGCTTGAAAACCTCGACATGCCGTCGATGACCATGGTGTTCAAAGCCGATGAAGCGCTGATCGCCAAAATGAAGGAAGGCCAGAACATCGAATTCGTGGCCGATCGTGTCAAAGGCAAGCTGACCGTCACAGCGATGAAGTAAGCGCCAATCGCAGGGCCGGGTGACCGGACCGGCCCTGTGCTTTCCACAAATATAAGGCACTTCGAGCTATGAAAACGCGTGGAACCATCGCCCTTTGGGCCATTGCAACACTACAGGCCATTGTGGCGATCTTCTTTACCGTCTGCTTCTTGTTGGACGCTATGGGAATGGAACCTGAGTTTCTGATCTGGCAGAGCCATGAGTATCAGCAAACGATCTTGGCCATCGGGTTGAACCTCGGCGTGGCGCTTGGCTGGATCGCCCTT
>NZ_LWER01000082.1:0-1253 GCF_001634775.1 Sulfitobacter sp. HI0027 | reverse complement strand
GAACCAGCCGGTTCGCAGAACATGGGCAATCCCACGCGCGTCGTTCTTGTCAGTCTTGTTGCGCATCGCTGAAAGGGCAGCATTCACTTGGCGGGCTTCCATGCAGACGACATCAAAACCTTCACTGGTCAGACCATAAAAGAGATGCTGGCTCAGCGTGCCAGCCTCAAAACCGATGCGCTCGATCGGATAACCGGAGCTGTTCAGGCAATCGGCGATATCGCCGACTTCACAGGATAGTTCCTTTTCGAGCATCACCTTGCCTTTGGCATCGACGACACAGATGGCACATGAGCGAAGTGACACATCCAAACCGGCAAAATATTCCATCATTCATCTCCCTTGTTCACAGTCTGGCTGTGATTTTAACGGGAGCTCGACCTCTGAATAGGGGCAGCCCAATTACGCATGCTAAGGGCCGAAAACGATGCTTTTCTAAGGCATAGGTGCGGTGGTTCCATTTTAGCATGTTGTTGAGCGCGGCAAAGAAGAGATGGCCATATATTCCCGATAGCCTTTGCGGCAAAGCGAGCCGCTCTATGCGCTTCATCGCCATTCTATCACAAACAGCCTTTCCACCCGACCGCGGAACAACGCCGGGATCGGGATAATGTGCACCCATCCAGGGGTAATTGCCCAATCTATTCAAGACTTGAGAGATTACGGCTTGAGGCGCCATTCGAAGTCTTCGAGATGATAGTGTCCCAAGGAATGGTGTAACTTTGTTCTTCGGCCATGGCTTGGCCGCAGTTACAGGACGGCGATTGTCGCCGGGTCCATGGGGGTAGTGTCGCAAATGGCGGCGACGGTTTCCAGTGTCATGTAGCGCCGCGTGATCGCCCACTCATCATTTTGCTCCAGCATCAGGGCTCCGACCAGTCGTGTGACTGCGGCCTCGTTTGGAAAGATGCCGACAACGTTGGTCCGGCGCTTAATCTCCTTGTTGAGGCGTTCAAGTGGGTTTGTGCTGTGGATCTTGACCCAATGCTCGCGGGGAAAGCTCTTGTAGGCCAACACGTCATCCTCAGCCCGGCGCATCAACTCCGCGAGCTTTGGATGGCGCGTCTCAAACGCGTCGATCAGCTTGGCCCAGTGCTCTTTTGACGCGGCCAGCGTGTCCTGGTCGAAGGCGGTTCTGAGCGCCGCGGTGACGATTGGCTTGTCCTTCTTGCCGACGCAAGCAAGTGCGTTGCGCATGAAGTGGACGCGGCAGCGCTGGACTGTCGCACCGAGCACCTTTGCCGCGGCGGCCT
>NZ_LWER01000081.1:0-1717 GCF_001634775.1 Sulfitobacter sp. HI0027 | reverse complement strand
GGTGAACGGATCCTTGCGCAGCACCGACGACACGATCGACGCCAGACCATCATGACCTTTCCTGAAGTCCACAGGCTGCGTCGAGACCAGAACCCGCACACGGTTTGATGGGAACATCATGGCTGACCCTCGATTTCCCGCACGATCTCGGCAACCCGGGACGAACTGGTCGTGCCATCGAGCCGGACTGTCACACGACCAATCCCAATCTCGATGGAGGTATGGGATGACTCGTCAGGCTTCGCGGACCGCCCCGCAACGGCCGACATATGCGCACCGCCGCCACCATCCGAGACTACGAGTGGCGCAAAACTAAAGGCGTCGTCATCGCCCGCAGGTAAAACCAACCGGCCATCGCGTGCTTGACTCCGCCATTCCGATAAATGGTTCGCCCGAAGCCCATACCGCGCCGCAACTGCATTCACGCTCACGCCCGGCTGCAAACTCTCAGCCACGATCCGTGCTTTGACCTCATTGGGCCACCGCTTCTGGCCATTGGCCCGTATCTCCACCCCGTAGTCCCTGAGAAACTCTACCGTAGTCGCCATCGCGAAACTCCCGCCCAATATCCGTCAGAAACGGAGTCGCAGCTCAGGCGAAAACTGGGAAGGTGCTGTCCAGGCAACGCTTACGTTGCACAGCACCAACCCCTTGGAGCGCGTTAACAAGGAGATCAAGCGGCGCACCAACGTCGTCGGCATCTTCCCCAATCGAGAGGCCGTCATTCGGCTCGTCGGGGCGCTCATGCTGGAGCAAAATGATGAGTGGGCCGTCTCTCGCCGCTACATGCCGGTAGAAAAGCTAACCGCCGTGTGCAACCATGATGAGGAGACGGCAATGATCGCCGCTCAGTGAACGAGCGACACCAGCTATGAGCAGTGTCCCAACAGTTGGTGTAACTCCCGCTGGTAGCGCGGGCTGAGCGGAGCCTTCGCATAGCGAAGCGAGGCCCGTGCGGGTCGCTTGGCGGCCATGGTTGTTCTTCGGCCCGATTGTTCAGTCCTTTGTGGGAGCGATGTTCAAGGCCGGACGCGATCTCGCGTCTGGCCGCACCGTAGGAGCGCAGCTTGTCCGTGACGATCCGTTTGGGAAGGCCAAACCGCTTGATCAGCGCTTTCAAAGTCGCTTTGCAGCACGCTTCTCGCGCTTAAATTTCAGGATTTCCTCAGAACGATCCCCTATTGGTCAACCACGCGCCAGAGCCAGAATTTCCGCCCCGAGATCGTCACCACAACTTCGTCGAGATGCCAAACGTCCCCCGGAGGTGCCTGCCGCCGGCGCAAGTTTTGGCCGATCCGCGGGGCGAATTTCGCAACCCAACGCCTGATCGCTTCGTAGGAAACAACCCGCTACGACAAAACGGATTGTAGCTACATAGCCAGTTGGAACCTTGCCGCTACTTTAATTGCGTCAAGATGAATGTCCACAGATGGAGTGGTTGCCGCCCTCCCCAGACGGCATCGCAATGTGCCAAGGTCGTGGTGTTGAAAGCCACACAAAGAGGAGGACGGCGAGATGAAGGATATGATGATCGGGGTCGATCTGGCAAAGAATGTTTTTCAAGTTCATGGGGCGCTGCACACGGGGGAGATTCAGTTTCGCAAGAAGCTGACGCGAACGCAGTTTCCCGTGTTCATGGCTAAGCAGGAGCCAAGCTTGGTTATCCTCGAGGCATGTGGCAGCGCACATTATTGGGCGCGCGAGATGGAAGCGCTTG
>NZ_LWER01000080.1:0-862 GCF_001634775.1 Sulfitobacter sp. HI0027 | reverse complement strand
GAGAGCCGAGGTAGACCACCTCGTCGATAGGCCAGAGATGTAAGCGTGGTAACACGTTCAGTTGACTGGTACTAATTGCTCGATAGGCTTGATTTGATCCAGTAGAAGCAAGACTTCAACTTATCAATCAAAAGCATACACATACAATCAGTGGTACATGACTTGGACAAACAACGCTCAGCGCTGCAGTGGTGACCCCGTCGCTCTGCTGCGCAGAGCGCTTTATCAGGAATTTATTTGGTTTGGTGATCATAGCGCGAGCAAAACACCTGGTCCCATCCCGAACCCAGCCGTTAAGTGCCGTAGCGCCGATGGTACTGCGTCTTAAGACGTGGGAGAGTAGGTCATCGCCAAACCTAATAAGTTCCTGATAAAAACAGTATCTCTCCACGATGAACAGAATAACAAAACCGCCGTAGCTATTAAGCTGCGGCGGTTTTGTTTTGTAAAACTACTCTTTTCTCAGATTGTTATGACGCCCGGTTACTTCAGTCGCGGCTCCCCATCCGCTTGACCCCGCCCAAGGCCCTGTCACAGTGGCGTCAAAGTCGGCGGCTGGGAGGCAGGACATGGATATTGAGACGCTTTTTGGGCTGGAGGGGAAAACTGCACTGATCACTGGCGGCGCCACGGGCATCGGGCGCATGGCGGCTGAAGCTTTGGTGCGGGCGGGCGCGCGGGTTTTGCTGGCCAGCCGGACCGGAGAGGCCTGCCAAGCAGTCGCAGAGGAGTTGAATGCGCTAGGCGCCCGGGGCAGTGCCGAAGGTTTCGCAGGGGATGTCGGCAGCGAAGAGGGCGTTGACGCGCTCGTGGCCGAGGTTCAGGCGCGCGGCGACCGGCTGCATATTCTCATGAACAACGC